>JANZZB010000104.1 GCA_026419635.1 Clostridiales bacterium
TAATATTCGGAATACGCTGATTGCCACAACAGAAAATTAGAAACTCTCATTTCTCCTCCGGGACGTATGATAATATCAGGATCCGGAAGAGGATTTGTATATAGATAATTGGAAAACAGCGTCTCGTCAAGTTTTGAGATGTCAAGGGTCCCCGCTTTCGCTGCCTCTGCTATTTGTTTCGCAGCATGCACAATATCCGCCCGGCCTCCGTAGTTGATGCAAAGAAATGTCTGAAGTCCGCTAGTTATTGTTTTAGACAATTCTTCAACTTGATTAATCAGCGACATTAGCTCGGGTGATAATAACGAATAATCGCCGAGAACATGAATAGCAATGTTATCCTTGACCATTTTTTCAATTGCTTCATATAAATACTGGCGGAACAGACGCATTATGCCTTCTACTTCTTCGGCAGGCCTTTTCCAATTTTCAGTTGAAAACGCGTAAACCGTCAGATACTTGATTCCGATATCTTTGCAGTACGTTCCGATTTTTCGGAAGGTTTCGCATCCTGCTGCATGTCCGGCTGAGCGTAAAAGTCCACGGGACTTTGCCCACCTTCCGTTGCCGTCCATAATAATTGCGATATGTTCAGGTAGCTGGTTAAGATTGATCGGTACAGATTTGTTTTTCTTTAGCGTAATCATACAATTCTCTTTCTTACCCAGACTGCAAGGTACTTTTTATATTTGTTGCAAATATTAGATTTCCAAAAGTTCTTTCTCTTTTTTTGAAGAAGCGACATCAATGTCCTTACAGTACTGGTCGGTGAGCTTTTGAATGTCATCTTCGATTTCTTTTAAATCGTCCTCAGTAATTTCTGATTTTTTCTTTAAACCTTTGTAATATTCTAAAGCGTCACGCCTGACATTTCGGATCGCTACTTTAGCGTCTTCGGAAAGTTTATGCACCTGTTTGATTAAATCGCGGCGGCGCTCCTCAGTAAGAGGTGGGAAGGAAAGACGAATAACTTTTCCATCGTTTTGCGGATTAATTCCGATATCCGATGCCTGGATTGCTTTATCAATTGCTTTTAATGACCCGGTATCCCATGGTTGAATTACAAGGGTTCTGGGTTCGGGAGAAGCAATAGACGCAACCTGATGGATTGGCGTCATTGTGCCATAATAATCGATTAAAATGCGGTCGAGCACTGCGGGATTTGCACGGCCGGCTCGAATCGTTCCAAATTCATGAAATAAAACCTCAATGGTTTTTTTCATTTTATATTCTTGATCAGTATAATTTCCCGTAATCATGAAATAAAGCCTCCTGTCGTGTATTTTTTAATTAATTAACCACTGTTCCTATTTTTTCTCCGCAAACAGCTCGGCAAATATTCTCAGGGTCTTTCAGAGCAAAAACAATAACCGGAATCTTATTGTCCATGGAAAGCGATGTTGCCGTTGTATCCATAACACGCAATTCGCGACGGATTACTTCCATATAACTGAGAGAGTCAAATTTTTTGGCGTCCGGATTTGTTATCGGATCTGAATCATAAACACCGTCTATATTTTTTGCGAGTAAAATTACTTCTGCGTTAATTTCAACTGCGCGAAGCACTGCCGCAGTATCGGTTGAAAAATACGGATTTCCCGTACCGCATCCAAAAATCACAACACGGTCTTTTTCTAAATGACGTATTGCTCTTTGCCATATATAAGGCTCGGCGATCTGCTGCATTGAAAGCGCGGTTTGTACCCGTACAGGTACTCCTTGCTGTTCAAGTGAATCGGCGAGCGCAAGTGCGTGTATGACCGTTGAAAGCATTCCCATATGGTCGGCTCTCGTGCGTTTCATTTTTCCGCCGCCGTCTTTGACGCCCCGCCAGAAATTTCCCCCGCCGATAACAATGCCTATTTCAACACCTAGTTCATTACATTTTTTTATTGCGCTGCAAACTGGAGTGATTACATCAAGGTTTAGCCCTGTTTTTTTATCTCCTGCAAGAGCTTCGCCACTAATTTTTAGAAGGACCCTTTTATATTTAGGTATATTCAAACAGCATTCCCTCCTTTTAGAAACAAATACATATTCGTATTATATACTCATTATTTGCTAAGGTAAAGCCAGAATTTATGAAAAAACCGGCTCCGAATAAGAGCCGGCAGAGGATGCCGAATTATCATAATCCATTCGAGGATCTTTTTCCCTCGACCTCTTCCGGTTATAGACAAAACGTAATTTGTTTATATGTTCTTTTATTTTGTTAATACATATTTGCTAAAAACCGGCTCTGAATCAGAGCCGGTTTTGATAAAACTTATTTTATCATGCTGGCGACTTCATCAGCAAAATTATCAGCTCGTTTTTCGATGCCTTCTCCTCTTTCGAAACGTGTAAAGGCTTTTAACTTTATAGCTCCGCCTAGTTCTTTCGCAACATTTGCAACATGTTTTGAAACACTGATCTTGTTTTCCTTTACAAACGCCTGATCTATAAGGCAAATATCTTCAAAAAACTTATTGATTCTTCCTGCAACAATTTTCTCAGCAACTGCAGCGGGTTTTCCTTCGTTCATCGCCTGAACCTTAAGAATTTCTTTTTCTTTATCAACTTCAGCCTGCGGTACGTCTTCGCGATTCAGATAAGTCGGACGCATTGCAGCTATTTGCATGCAGATATCCTTACCCAGCTCAGAAATTGCTGGATTTGTTTTTATATTGTCGGAAACTTCAACGTTTAACAAAACACCGATTTTTCCACCCATATGAATATATGCAAAGTTTACCGGATTTTCATAACGGGCAAATCTGCGAATCTGGATATTTTCCCCAATGGTCAGAACTTTTTCTCTAAGCATTTCGGTAACGGTAATATCCGATCCGGGATATTTGCAAGTACCAAGTGCATCATTGTCTTTCGGATTTTCTGCCATAATAATTTCAGCGACATCAGAGACAAATTTTTGGAAGTTTTCGTTTCTTGCAACAAAGTCGGTTTCGCTATTGACTTCGACGATTGCTCCGACTCCGTTTTTATCGGAAGCACCGGCATAAACTACGCCTTCTGCTGCGACTCTGCTTGCTTTCTTCTCAGCGGCAGCAAGTCCTTTTTCACGCAAATACTCAACAGCCTTCTCAAAATCGCCGTCCGAAGCTGTGAGAGCTTTTTTGCAGTCCATCATGCCGACGCCTGTCTGCTCACGCAGATTTTGTACATCCTTTGCTGTAAATGACATATCTATAACCTCCGTATTATTTTTTTATATATAAGATAAGAAAGGCCCGCGTTAAGCGGGCCTTGTTTTACAAAAATTACTCTTCCCCGCCGGTGCTTTCTTCTGCCTTGATTGTTTCATCGGTAATGGAAAGCTGTTCACCCTGGCGTCCTTCAATGACAGCGTTAGCCATTGTCTGTGAGATCAGCTTAATTGCACGGATTGCATCGTCATTTCCGGGGATGACATAATCGACTTCATCCGGATCACAGTTCGTATCAACCACAGCAACAATGGGGATACCAAGTTTTCTGGCTTCCAATATTGCATTTTTTTCTTTGCGCGGATCAATGATGAAGAGCGCACCGGGAAGTTTTTTCATCTCTTTAACGCCGCCGAGATATTTTTCAAGTTTTTCAATTTCAAGATGAAGTTTTATAACTTCTTTCTTCGGCAAACGGTCAAAGGTTCCGTCTTCTTGCATTTTGCGAAGATGGTTTAACCGATCGATTCTGCGGCGCATTGTCTTAAAGTTTGTGAGCATTCCGCCAAGCCAGCGGGCGTTAACATAAAACATTTCAGAGCGCGCAGCTTCTTCTTTGATTGCATCCTGAGCCTGTTTCTTTGTGCCAACAAACAGTACGCTGTCTCCGGCAGCTGTAACATCTCGGATAAAGAAATATGCTTCTTCGAGTTTCTTTACGGTTTTCTGCAAATCGATAATGTAGATACCGTTACGTTCTGTGAAAATGAACTGAGCCATTTTCGGGTTCCAGCGTCTGGTCTGATGTCCGAAATGGACGCCGGCTTCAAGTAGTTGTTTCATCGAGACTACTGACATATTAAATATCCTCCCTTGGTTGTTACCTCCACTCCACTTTTTTAATCGCCCACCCGAAGGCACCGGACGAAAAGTCGGAATGTGTGTAATCATAAGCGGTCAATATAATACCATAATTGCCGATAAATTGCAAGTGTCAAATATATTAATGCAAAGAATAATTGTTAAAATGAACTATATTAATATTTTTTAATTTTTTAATTCGAATTGACGAATCGCATATCGATATTTTCCAGATTTTTCGGGCGGAATATCCGAAACCTGATGGATTTCAATCTCGCTTCCCTTGAGTATATTTCTTACGCTGTCCAAAAAAGTATCCACTTCACTTTTCGGTGCTTGATCATTTAAAACATATTTCAATATAGCCTTATTTTCTGATAGCTGGAGAATTTGAAATTTTGCAATAGCCGTCAAATTACGGGCAACATGATTGAAGGCATGTCCGTGAATCAAATGTCCGTCTTTTGACACAAACATGTCGTCAACCCTGCCTGATAACTCTTTTAAGACCGGCATTCCCCTGTTGCAAGAACACCTTTCGCTGCATAGCGCTGCCATATCGCCAAGAACATACCGAAGACGCGGCATTGAAAAATTATTTAAATCGGTAACAAGCAAAAGACCTGCTTCCCCCATTTTTAACGGCTTGTACGTAACGGGATCGACAACTTCCAAAATTGCGTTTTCGGCTGAAATATGAAGTCCTCCGTTAGGGCATTCATACGCCAGAATTCCGCCGTCACGCGCACCGTATTCGTTTACAACCGGACAAGAAAAAATGTTACGTATTTTATCCCGTTGAAAATCAAATAGAGTCTCCGATGTAGATACCACCGCTTTTAATGGAATTTCCGGTTTCACCCCTTGTTTTTCCATTAATGCTGACAATGTAAAAAGTGCTGAAGAATAACCGTAAAGATATTCCGGTTTATATCGGTTTATTAATTTGACATATTGAGAAATGTCATCTGCATTAAGTGAATAGGCTGGAATAACGATTCGATTTTTTAAATATTGTTCCTCTATGTTATGAATCCGGCTTTTCAGATTACCGAGTTCAATCGGGCTGCCCCATACCATAACAGACCTGCTGCCTGGTGAAATGCCATACCAGCTTAGGCCTCTCCATCTTGCCGCTTCATAGTACTCAACAGTTTTCCGATCAATGAAAAAACGAACCGGTTCTGATGTTGATCCACCTGTTCGATTTGGAATAAGCGTTTTTTTATCGATGTTTTCATTTAAATAGCAGTCGGGTTTAGACATAAAGTTTTTTTTCGTGAGCGGCGGCAATGATTTGAGTATTTCCATGGGATTTGTAATTGCTAGTATTTTATTAATCTTTCCTTTATACGCAGGTACATGTTCCGCACATGTCAGCAAAAGCGCAGTCAGTTTCTGGCTGTATAGTGTCTCTATATCTATTGTACTGTATCCCTCATGTTTTTTCAGCTCATTCGTGTAATTACGAATATGATTTCCACGGATTCTCTCCATGTTAGGATAAAGTACTTTTTCAATTGCTATCTTTATAACGTCCAATTATTCCACTTCTTTTCGCAATAATTAAGGTGAGGGGAGTCGAACCCGATCCGGTTTTTTGCTCGCCGGTTGCACCCCAGGCTGCGTTATCCTCCTTGCTTTACGACAGTAAAGCTGCGTCGTCTGCCTT
>JANZZB010000105.1:0-2057 GCA_026419635.1 Clostridiales bacterium
CTTCGAAGTTCGTCAAATGGCGCATGCAGAGAAATAGAAAGTGTAATCNGAAGTTTTTTTTCTGCTAAAAAGTCTATTTTATCACATAAACCGCTGGTCGAAAGCGATATATGACGGTGGCCGATAAAAAGACCGCCTTCTGTGTTTACCAGCGCCAAAAATTTCAGTACATTCTCAAAATTATCAAGCGGTTCTCCAATTCCCATCAAAACGATATTGGAAATTTTACAATTTTCATCTTTTGATGCGAAAATGATCTGATCCAGCATTTCCGAAGGTGTGAGGTTCCTGACAAGCCCATTTTTGCCGGATGCACAAAATACACAACCCATTCTACAGCCTGCTTGCGTTGAAATACAAATAGAGTTTCCGTGTTTATAAGACATCAAAACACTTTCGACGGTATTTTTATCAGAAAGTTCCCAAAGATATTTTACCGTACCATCTATTGCAGAACGCTGTTTTTTTCGTATAACCGGCGTTGTAATATAAGCACAGCCGGAGAGCTTTTCTCTCGTCTGTAAGCCTATATTGCTCATATCGGCAAAGGAAGTGACGCCGGCATGCAGCCAGCGAAAGATCTGATTAGCACGAAATTCCGGCTCGCCGATATTACGCATCAATACGCGCAGTTCATCGATAGTAAGTGATTTTATGTCTGTTTTATTCAAGATATGCTCCATATGCTGCCGCTTCTAAACACAATCATTCAGGTTTTGAGGCGGCTGCCGCCGATTCAGGCTTGCGGCTTGCCGAGTATTTTTGATATTGTACTATTTTCGTCTTCTGATTTTGGCAAAAAAGAAGCCGTCGGTTTGATGAATGTACGGCAGCAAAAGCAGCATTCCGCTTTCCGATACTATTTTTGAAACTTTAAAAGGCTCCAATTCATATTCCGAATTGCTGTTTATAAAATCGTTAACGATATTTTCATTTTCTTCCGGTAGTATTGTGCAGGTCGAATATAATATGGTTCCGCCTTTTTTAACATACTTTGCAGCATTACTAAGAATTTTCTTTTGTATTTCAGGGAGTGTACCGATTTCACTTTCCTGTTTATATCGGATATCCGGCTTTTTGCGAATGACGCCGAACCCGGAGCATGGTACATCACAGACGATAAAATCGGCGGTTGATATCAGATCATCCCGAAAAACAAGCGCATCGGAGACTTCGGTTTTTATGATTTTTACTCCAAGTCTTCTAGCATTTTCTTCTATCATTTTCGTTTTTCCTGAATTGATGTCAAAAGAAAAAATTTGTCCCTGGTTCTCCATCATCTGAGCACAAAGCAGACTTTTGCCTCCAGGTGAGGCGCATAGGTCGATCACATTTGAACCCGGCGTAGGTTTAAGAGCCTCAATGCTAAGCTGAGAAGCGAAGTCCTGTACATATAAAAATCCGTTTTTTACGGCATCAATTTCTTCCAACGAACCTTGGTTTTCAATTAGTAAACAATTATCTGTAAGCGGATGAGTTTTACAACTAACTCCATTTTCAAAAAGGATAGAAGCAGCTTTATCGTTCGTGGTTTTTAAGCTATTGACGCGCAGCGAAATCGGAGCCGATTCATTATTCATTTTTAATAATTCCTCTGTCTCATGCACTCCGAATAGTGAAAGAAAACGTTTTACAAGCCAATTGGGATGGCTGTATTTCAGCGATAAATATGAAGACAGGTCTTCTTTAGATGGTTCAGGCAACACCTCCGAGGATGCTTTTCTTAAAACAGCATTAACAAAGGAGGCGGCACGAGGATTCGCGTATCGTTTGGTCATTGCAACACAGGAATTGACTACGGCGCTGTTTGGAACACGATCCATAAAAGATATTTGATAAAAGCCCATACGTAAGATCCAAATGACCGCTGGTGATATTTTATTTAATTTCAATGATGAAAAGCTGGAAATATAAAAATCCAGAAGCAATTTGTTTTGAATTACACCGTAAAAAATCCGCGTTGCAAGGGATTTGTCCCGCGGATCTATCTGGAATTTTTTAAGTATCCGGTCAAGCACATCATCAGCCTTGCCCGGTTTTGAATCGAAGGTAAGCAG
>JANZZB010000105.1:2067-5665 GCA_026419635.1 Clostridiales bacterium
ATCATTTTTATCTTCGCCTGTTACCGGAAATCATGATCAAAATACGAAGAAGCTGGGCAAGAGAGACAGCGAGTGCCGCGACATATGTCATTGCTGCGGCTCGAAGTACTTTTCTTGCTCCGTTTAGTTCTTCATCGTAAAGAATTCCGCCGCCCTCAAGAGCGATAAGCGCACGCCTAGATGCGTTGAATTCAACGGGAAGTGTTACCAACTGGAAAACAACGACTGTTGCGAAAAGAAAAACTCCCAAAAGTGCAAGAGACTGAAATGCCGTAAAGATCAATCCGATAAAAATCAGAGGCCATGCAAGCCATGATCCAATATTCGTAACCGGTATGATTGCATTTCGAAGCTTAATCGGGGTATATCCGTTTGCATATTGAACAGCGTGGCCAGCTTCGTGTGCCGCAACCCCTGCCGCTGCAATAGAGGTTGATGAGAATACATTGTCTGAGAGCCTTATTACGTTATTACGGGGGTCAAAATGGTCGGTCAATTTTCCGGATATCCGCTCGATCCGCACATTTGTGATACCGCTTTGCCGCAAAACTGCCTCAGCCGCGTCGGCTCCCGTCATACCGCGCGAAGAACGAATCTGTGAATATTTTTTAAATGTGCTATTGACGGAAAACTGCGCAAACATCATAAATAAGAAAGCCGGTATTAATAATAAATAGCCAACATTATAATAATATCCATAAGGGTACATAACGTTTCCTCCAAATTTATTTTACAATCGTGCCTGCCGGAATTTTGTGCCCCCTCAAATAGTCTTCTATTCTCATACGGCGGCCGCCTTGAACTTGTATTTCTTCCAAATAGATGGATTCTCCCCGCAAACAGGCAATTTCAAGAACATGATCGTCATTATTTTCTATAACTGTGCCAGAAGGAGCATGTCTTGTATTTCCGGATACTTTTGCAGAATATACCTTTATTGTCTGGTCATGAAGCATAAAATATGCCGTCGGATATGGGTTTGTACCGCGAATCAGATTTACAACTTCTTCCGGTGATTTGTTCCAGTGTATACGAGCGTCTTCTTTTCGAATCATCGGGGCAAGAGTAGCAAGTGCATGATCCTGCGGTATGCGGGGAGCAGTTCCCTTTTCGACTAATGTAAGAGTTTCAGATAGAAGCTCCGCTCCCATTGCTGACAGACGATCGAATAATTCTCCGGTAGTTTCCTGCGGTCCGATTTGAGTTTCTTTTTTTAATATAATATCGCCTGCGTCAAGCATTTCACTCATGTACATGGTAGTAATACCCGTTACTTTTTCACCGTTCATAACGGCTCGTTGAATCGGTGCGGCTCCCCTGTATTTTGGTAAAAGGGAACCGTGAACATTTAGGCATCCATATTTTGGATAATCAAGCACATAACTTGGTAGTAGCCGGCCGTAAGCTACTACAATAATAACTTCGGGCTTTTTTTCATCCAGAATTTTTTCAATGTATTCTTGATCTGATAAGTTTTTTGGCTGATAAACAGGAATATGATGTTCAAGAGCCAAAGATTTTACCGGAGGAGGGAAAATTTTCAATCCGCGGCCCTGGGGTTTATCTTCGCGCGTAAAAACCGCGCAGACTTCATGTCCATCTTCCATAATACGTTTTAGTGACGCGACTGCAAAGTCAGGCGTCCCCATAAAAAGAACTTTCATTTGATACTCACCGTTTCTCCTTATCGGGGTCTACATATCGAATGACCTTCTGCGTAAAAAGGATTCCATTTAAATGATCAATTTCGTGGCAAAAGATTCGTGCAGTATACCCTTCTGCTTTATGTTCAAAATATTTTCCAAACCGGTCTTGTGCCAGAACGGTTATGGTCTCAGGGCGCTCTACAATGCCAAAGGTATGCGGGATGCTTAGACAACCCTCGACATCCTCCAGAGCTCCGCTTGATGATATAATTTCAGGATTGACAAGTTCAAACCATTCCCCTTCGGGAGTGTTAATGACGGCGATACGGCGCAATATTCCAATCTGAGGAGCTGCCAGGCCGACGCCGTATGCGCTGTTAAGCGTGTCTTTCATGTCATCGATCAGAGTGTGCAGCTTCTGATCAAACACGGTTACGTCATGCGCTTTTTTTGTCAGCAAAGAGTCTCCTTTTTTGATGATTTCTCTGATAGCCATATAAACCTCCGATAGAAATATTGTGATAATACTGGACTATATAAGTGTATGCAATTATTTAATACATATCAACAGGATTGATGTCTACATGAACATTTACTCCCCTGTTTAGTTTATTTGTAAAGAATTCAAAAAGTACGCCGCTGATGAGTTCGCGGCAGCGTTTTGACAAGTTTATACGAAAGGAAACATAATATCGATAGTGGTTATTGATCTTAGCAATCGGCGCCTGAACCGGACCTAAAATCTGTGCACCGATATCCCGAAACTGGCCTTTCATTAAAGAAGATAGCCGCATCGACAATCGAAGCGCCGCTCGCAGTACGTCATGTTCCATTTCTCCGATTACTGAAAAAAGAACAATATCAATAAATGGAGGGCAAGATAACGCCTCTCTAATCGTAATCTCTTTTTCATAAAATACAGGATAATCCTGCTTTGAAGCGGATAGAATGACTTCGTTATGAGGCGTAAAGGTTTGAATAACTGCACGCCCGGGTTTTTCCCGTCTTCCTGCACGTCCCGCAACCTGTGTCAAAAGAGAAAAAGTTCGTTCGGATGCTCGATAATCATCCGAGTATAGCATCAAATCCGCATCGATTACGCCGACCAAAGTAACATTGTCAAAATCAAGACCTTTGGCGATCATTTGTGTGCCGAGCAGTATATCGATTTGATTGGATTCAAACTGTTTAATAAGTTTATCGTGCGAAAATTTCCCCGATGTAGTGTCAGAATCCATGCGTATCATTCTCGCATCTGGAAGACGTTCTTTTAATTCTTTCTCCACTTTTTGTGTACCGCATCCAATGTGTTTTAAGTGTCGTGAACCGCAATTCGGGCAAAGTTCCGGAAGCTTTTCGGAATAGCCGCAGTAATGGCAAATAAGCCGACCATTTGCGGAGTGATAGCTGAGAGGTACACTGCACTTTACGCAGGAAGGTATAAATCCGCACTCGGCACATGTTAAAAGACGGCTGTTTCCCCCCCTGTTAATAAATAATATACTCTGTTCTCCGTTATTTATGTTTTTTTGAAGTTCATCAAACAAAAGAGGTCCGATCGTTCCCGAATAACCTTGCTTATGAACACCTCTCATATCTGAAATCATTATTTCTGGCAAATTACAGCCGAAATAACGTTCCTCAAGCTCGTATAATGCTATTTTTCCCGATTTTGCACTATAATATGTTTCGATAGATGGTGTTGCGGATCCCATTACCAAAAGTGCATTTGACAAAACACAGCGAAATTTTGCTATATCACGAGCGTGATAACGTGGCGTGTTTTCTGATTTATATGTAGTTTCCTGTTCCTCGTCAATGATGATGAGTCCGAGCTTTTGAAGAGGCGCAAAAACGGCGGAACGGGTGCCAACTACAACATCCGCTTTTCCTTCTTTAATTCGCTTCCATTCATCGTAACGTTCGCCCGACGACAATGCGCTGTGAAGGAT
>JANZZB010000106.1 GCA_026419635.1 Clostridiales bacterium
TGGCCCTTTTCGGTGCTTTTCGTCTTGTTGTCCTTGCTTTACGCCAGTAAAGCGGCGTCCGCCGCAACGAAAATCCCTCAAAAGTTTCTCGCCGGCAGGTGCGATGCAGTTGTAACGGAGCGGATTTTTGTCCAGGCGAGCAAAATCACGCAGGGAATACTGTCGTATTTAAAAAGGATTTTCCGAAGCATGGGCGGAAATACGCCCGTTAAAACCGGTGTGGGTTCGACTCTCCTCGCCTTAAGATGAGATCAATTAACATTCCGGATCAAATGCGTGCTGTTAGCCATCTGGGAGCCGCAACGCATGCACAATATAACCACTCGACATTGGTTCTATTGTAAACTGAGCGCAGCGAAAGGAATGATCATTTTAATATGATTAAACGAGGGCTTTTTAAAAATCCCAAAAACCAGCTCGAAGGAAATCCGAAGCTTAGCAGGACTCCGGCACCGTGCGTAGCCGATGAAATGTGCGTCACATGCCCGTCCTGCAAAAAAACAATTCTGACAAGTGAGCTTTCGGAGAATCTCAGCGTATGCCAAACGTGCGGCTATCATTTTAGAATCAATGCCAGACAAAGAATCAACATCATATCCGATGCAAATACATTTTGTGAAATCGACCAGGATATGATTTCACAAAATAGAATCGATTTTCCGGAGTATGATAAAAAACTTAAAAATGCTCGACTTGACAGTGCTGAAAAAGATGCGGTTGTCTGCGGCACTTGTAAAATAGGCGGATATGATTGCTGCCTTTTTGTAATGGAACCGTATTTTATGATGGGCAGCATGGGTATCGTAGTTGGGGAAAAGATTACACGTCTCTTTGAAATGGCAACAGAAAAAAGCCTTCCTGTTGTCGGATTTACCGTATCCGGCGGGGCAAGAATGCAGGAAGGAATTTTATCACTGATGCAGATGGCGAAGACCAGCGGTGCTGTAAAACGCCACAACGACGCAGGCAATCTTTATATTGGGGTGTTGACCGATCCGACAACCGGCGGCGTTACAGCAAGTTTTGCAACAGAAGGGGACATTGTGGTGGCAGAACCGAGTGCATTAATCGGGTTTGCAGGTCCGCGTGTTATTGAACAAACGATCAGACAAAAGCTTCCGCAAGGTTTTCAAAGAGCGGAGTTCTTACTTGAAAAAGGTTTTCTTGATGCAATTGTTGATCGACGGGAACAAAAAAAATACCTGGTAAGACTCCTATATCTTCATGAAAAAGCGGAGCAGGCTTAAAATTCACTTAAAATAATCTTTGTTTTTTTAACTTACAAGGCAGCTACTGAGCTTTACTGAAACCTTTCTTAAATTGGGTTCGGTTTGATTGCGAAAGGAATGTTCGTTCCAATGAATGCTTATGATAAAGTTCGTGCGGCAAGGGCAAAGGGAAGGCCGACATCAATCGATTATATCAATCAGATCTTTACAAAGTTTACTGAGCTCCATGGCGACCGGCGTTTTAGCGACGATAAAGCTATTATTGCCGGTATAGCGAAGCTTGACGATATGAGTGTTACAGTGATTGGGATTGAAAAGGGGCATAGCACGAAGGAAAAGGTATCGAGAAACTTCGGGTCGGCCCATCCGGAAGGCTACCGTAAGGCGCTCAGACAGATGAAACTTGCTGAAAAGTTCAAACGCCCTGTTATTTGCTTTGTAGACACGGCAGGAGCTTTTTGCGGAATCGGCGCAGAGGAACGCGGTCAGGGGCAGGCAATAGCCGAAAACTTGATGGAAATGATGGCTCTTCGTGTTCCGGTTATATCCATATTTATCGGGGAAGGCGGAAGCGGCGGCGCCCTTGCGCTTTCTGTTGCGGATGAGGTTTGGATGCTCGAAAATTCTGTATATTCAGTTATTTCTCCGGAGGGCTGTGCCAGCATTTTATGGAAGGATTCTTCAAAAACCAAGGAAGCTTCCGAATGTCTGAAACTGACAGCGGAAGACCTTTATTCCTTTGGCGTGACGGAAAGAATTTTTTCCGAAAAAGCAGGATTCGAACCCCTATGCGAGGAAATAAAAAATCAGCTGATTGCTACGTTCCATAGAAATAATTCACTGACGACAGAAGAGCTTCTGGATAACCGTTATCGTAAATTCCGTAAAATCGGGGGATAATCTTTTTATTGTTATCATTGGAAAAACAATGAAGGCAAATGATTTGAGTGAAATTAGGCGGTTAGAGGACGATATACATCGAAAAGAAACAATGCTGTATTGATAAACGAACGATTGTTAGACATAGTTAATCTGACAATTGTTCGTTTTTTATGTAGATGCGGAGGGAAACAGATCGATGAATATAACCGTAATCAATGGCAGTTTAAGACACGGTAGTACATGGAATTTGTACGACAATGATGATTGGAAATCTCTCGGTTGGACGGCAAAAAAACGTTTTAGTTTTCATACACGTAAAGCTCGTATTATTTTGTACAATAGATGCAATGATATAGCATAGATCGAGCATAAATTGAAAAGGAGAATGTTAATGCGGCTTTATAATAAGAAGTATTATTTAACTTCAGGTTTTTTAGCATTTCTTATTTCTTTTATTTTACTTTTTGTCGGCGTAAGAGCAGTTTTGGGACATGAAATAAGAACGGAAAACATTGCAGCATTTTTGTGTTTTTCCTTCCTGATCGGTATTATTACTTCCTGTTTGGCTTTTTTTAAGCTAAAGTTTACAATAATCGCTTTTTTAGCAGGACTTTTTATCGGATTTATTATGATGTACCAGGGATTTTTGAACAAGGCATCCGGCTGGGGCGATTTGGCCGGGATCGTCTCTCTCATAACCTGGATCTTCTTTGGCCTTATAGCTGGGCTGATCATTCAAGCGATATATTCGCTTTACCATCGGTTTAAAAAAACAAATAAGAAAAGAAAAAAATGAGCCGGTAGCGGCTTATTTTTTTGATGGACATATTGACAATTCTCTATATCTTGCATACAATACATATAGATAATTATCTATATCGTTGAAAAGTATCAATGGAGGCGGATAGATTGAAAAAGAATTATAAAAACGAGGCCCTTTATTTTAAAGCTTTAGCAGACGAAACGCGTCTTGAGATTATCGAAATGCTGAAGACGGGAGAATTATGTGCCTGCAAGATACTTGAGAATTTTGATATTACGCAGCCTACACTTTCTTACCATATGAAAATTCTGCAGGAATGCGGTCTGGTCAGCGGCAGGCGTGACGGGGCTTGGATGCGATATTCTCTGAACAAAGAAAGCTTCGAATCGATGAAAAATTTGTTTAACGAACTTTGCTTGGAAATGGTTCATGAACAGAATTCTTGCTGCGATCAATGTTAAGGTGAGGGGAGTCGAACCCGATCCGGTTTTTTGCTTGCCGGTTGCACCCCAGGCTGCGTTATTCTCCTTGCTTTACGACAGTAAAGCTGCGTCGTCTGCCTTGCCTGGAGCACAGCCAACGGCAAAAAACTCTACGACCTCAGCTGCGGAGAAATTTGCGATTTACGCGGCGGAGGACGACGGCATACTCGCGTATGCCTAGGACTACAACAAAGTAAAGCTCGAATTTATCAAGGCTGAGGCGGGTCGGGCTCGTCTTCCCTCACCTAAACCATAAAACTTATAATACAAAAAGAAGTGCACCGATATAAACCGGTGCACTTCTTGCTTCATTTGAGATGAATCTTATGGATTTTTTAATGGATTGTATAATGGGGACTTCATTAACACTATATGCTGGAAATTTGAGTAATGTCATCTTATTCAAAGCAAACCCATTAAACAGAGGTTGAACATTCTATTACTTCGTTAAGATGCGGTAAAGGATAACTGCCATTTCCGCGCGGGACACGCTGCTTTTCGGACTCAGTTTCTTATTGCAGCCTCGTACAATATTCGCTTTAGTTAGTTTTTTGACTGCATCAGTGGCATAATCAGATATTTGATTCGCATCGGAATAAGAAGACAAATTTCCGTCTGCACTGGTATTAATTGAGATATTGGCAGCTTCCATCGCTCTTAACAGCAGTACCATCGCGTCCTGTCTGGACAAGGCTGCATTCGGATTAAATCTTCCTTTTGAGCCTTTACAGATTCCGAGTTTTTTGAAAACGCCGATAGAATGATAATAATAACTGTTTTCGCTGACATCGGTAAAGTTACCCCTAGCGTCCGCTTTTAAGTCAAAAGCACGGCAAAGCATCAGGATAAAATCGCCTCGTTTGATGCTCGCGTTCGGATGAAACTTACCGTTTTTACTTGCGGTAATAATATTATGTTCATATAGATAATCGATTGCTTCAGCCGCCCAGACCGTATTCTTGTTAACATCTTTGAAATATTTAGATCCGGATTTATTTTCTGTAACCGTAATTTTGATTGTGCCTGTAAAAGAACCTCCGTTTATATTATAACCTGTATAAGATATGGTGACATCACCTGTATATCCAGAAGCCGGTACAAAATCCACTTTGGATAAATTCGGGAATTTTTCTTTGTAATAGTTTGTATCGGCTAAAACGGCAGTATGATCTGAGGAAGATTTGTAATCGTAATAAAGTATACCCTTAGAAGAATCCGGAAGAGTAAACTTCACGCTCGATAAAGCAGCTCCGGTAACCTCTTCACTCTCTTTATTAAAATCGGATACTTTGAAAGATATCGGAGTATCCTTCAAAGACTGATACAAAATGACGTCTGAATTGGAGTTCTGGTTTACTACCGTAACTATGATTTTTCCTATAAATTCAAACCCTTCTGTATCATAGCCTTTATAGGTTATTGTAACTTTACCAATAAAATCAGATTTAGGCAAAAATGTAACACGTGACAAGTCAGGAAGGATACTTCTGTAATACTTTGTATCAGCGGTTACTATTGATTCATAATTCGTATGGGATGTATAATTGTAATATAATTTGCCATATAAGGATGAAGGAAGTGTAAACTGAACGTAAGACAAGGTTTTTCCGGTTGCATTCTCAAATGCATTTGCAAAGTCTGCCGAATTAAAAGCAATTGCGGTTTCTTTCTTAGTTTCATAACTTATTGTTCCGTCTCCGATATTTTTAACCGTAATAGTTAAAGTTACGGAACCTTCCAAAGCATTTGATGCACCAGACACGGTTGCTTTCACTTCATAAGATGCCGTTCCCTCGCTTATCGGAACAAATGAAAGCTTGCCGTTTTCCAAATCTGCAACTGTGATTGAATTTCCGGAAACATAGTTTTCATTGTTTAATTTCAAAGTTCCGAAAGCGGGATTGTTTCCAATGATTTGGATGGATTCCAATGCACCGCCATCGTTTTTTGTGTAAAGATTTTCAAAGTCGCTTGCCTTAAAAGTATACGTATTCGCCAAAACGATTGTTTTATTAAGCGTACCAAAAAAAACGGGGGCGGTTCCAGCCGCTCTTACAACGCTGACGGTATACTGCGTTGTATTAAAGGCGGTTTCACCTTTTTTTTGATAGGTTACCGTCATTGATACGGGGTCACCGCCAACGGTGGCAATCGAACCGGAAGGAAAACTGGCGCTTGCGGAAGAATAAAGATCTGTATTGTAGGTAAGGCTG
>JANZZB010000107.1 GCA_026419635.1 Clostridiales bacterium
GCATCCTCGTTTGCCCCTTCAATGAATTCCAGAAGAATTAGCCCATGTGGACTACAGGAGTCATGAGACGCATTGTGTAAGCCGATTCGAGTGTTAATGCTGCATCCATGTTTAGTCAGAATTTCCTGGATTTTCGGAGCATGTTCCACACGTTCTTTCAGTTGAATACCCATGATAATTTTCGACATTTTTTATACCTCCAGTTTTAGTTTTTCCAAAAATGTATTCTTTATCCTTTAATTATAACACAAAATCAGTCTTTAGGTCGTCTGGGATCTAAGATTTTAGAAACATCCAACATGTCGGTAATTCTGTTGCTGCTTTTGAGTGCAATACCGTCGACATTCCTTCGTTGTTGAAGAACATAACTGGAATGATATTTTATATATGGCGTTTTTTGCACACCGCAGAACATGTGATAGCCTTTTGACTGAAGATACCGGAACTTCGGGTCGGTGTCTTTTATTAATTCACCAAAGGGAAAAATATAGATATCCGTTTCCCCTAAAATAGGCCTGGTTTCTTCAATCCATTGGTCACAATCCCGCTGCATTTGCTCTTCAGTTCGTTTTGAGGGTGAATTATGTCCATAGCTGTGACATGCAAAAATCCATCCCATTTCTTTTAGTTTATCGGCAATTTGCTTTGCCTGCGCACATATCTCATTATAATTTGACGCGTTCGTTTCATCCGTTCGAAAACCAAGCGTTCCTTCATATCCGGTTGATGCAATAATTCCACGGGCACCGCCATACGAAAAATCAGGGTGTTCTTCAATGAATTTTTCCAAGATCGGGACGATTTCCTTGTCGTCGGAATACGTTCGTGTACCGTCTTTCATATCGGTATAGGTAACAATTTTCCCGCTCTCATTCATTGCAAAACCGTGCACCATGCCGTTTCCCCGCATGTAATGGTAAAAGTTTAAATCGTCTACAGATAAAACTAACGGCTTTTTCCCCTTTGGAATGCGCAGTTCCGGTTTAATAACAGTGCCATTTTCATCAATGTGATACAAAAGTCTAATGTCAATCAGAATATAATTTCTTGCGTACAGCTGCTTTATGATCTCTTTAAACTCAGGTACTGTGACAAAAAAATTGTCAAATCCTTTTTGCATGCCGTCACCGTCAAAGGCCAATTCCGGATAAGCTATCAGAGGATGAAAGAAAAGGTGTTCTACAGTACCGTTGTATGTCTCAAGAATGCCGAAATTTGTACATGTCAAAAAAAGGTTTTCTAGATTTTTGTCATCGCCTTTTTGTAAACCGACAACAGGAGCAAGTAACTCCGCCGCATCTTTATAATCATATGCCTTTATCATTTGGTTTGCTTTTGAAACTGCTTCATTTTTGTAATCCTCAAAGTACTGATCGCGTAATTTCCGCGAAGACTCTGTCTGGACTTTTGCTCCAAGTGAATCCAAATATAAAACAGCGCCCTTGAAATCCCCGCTTAACCTGAGCTTCTCAGCATTTTTTTCAGGATCTTGTATGGTTTGTGCATTTAAAGAGTTTATGTTGTTTGCTTTTCCCTGTATATCAATTTGTGATACACCCGGAAGTGAAGCTGTTATGTATGGTTTGATCTCTTTTCGCAACGCAAACGCTGTACACGCCATAAAAAATGCAATCGCCGAGATAACAACAGCAACTACCTTTTTATTCAATTTTATCCCCCGAAACCTTTCCTCCCGTCACTGTTTTATAAATGCTCTTTTATAAAGATCATTCTTTTTTTATTTAAGTGGCGGATATAAACCGGCTTTCGCCATTTCAAAAAATGCTTCCCTTACCCGTTCCTTATCTTCTTTATATGTTACACCATACCATTTTTCTTTTGTTTTCAGTACTTTTACCTCGGCCTTTCCAAGCTTGATCAGATGATCCACAGCAAATGGAAGATAATATTCTCTTTTTATCGGATCTCCTTCTATATTTGCTAAAAATTCAGTAAGCCCCCGCTTAAGCTCTCCGAAAAACGATGGGGTAAATCCCCAAACATTTAGCGATGCGGTTGCTTCCGACGGAAGTTTGATCAGATTGCCGTCTTCCTCATATACTACGTCGCCCTCTTGCTTTGTAATTTTCAAACGCTCGGTTACGCTTGATAGATTTCCGTCTTCTAAAATCTCGCATACGCCCCGGGAAACGGCGCCGCTTTCAGTCAACGTATTCTGAAGATCAAAACCGACCATACAATAATGATATTTGTCCTGATCGTGCGCAGTGATTAAAAACTCGTATAATTTTTGATACGTCTCTCTGCCGTAAAAATCGTCCGCATTGATTACACCGAATGGTGCGTCAATTGTATTTCTAAGTGAATAAACCGCGTGTCCCGTACCCCAGGGTTTGAGTCTTCCCTCCGGAACGTTGGCACCCTCTGGTATATCGTTTATAGATTGATAGACGTATTCGACATCCATCATGTTCCGTGTTCTTTTTCCAATTTTGTCCTCAAAAATTTCTTGCATTTCCTCTTTGATCAAGAAAACAACTTTCGAAAACCCTGCCTGCTTTGCGTCATATAAAGAATAATCAATAATGAGTTCCCCGTTAGGACCAACAGGATCAATTTGTTTTAAACCGCCGTACCGGCTCCCCATTCCGGCTGCCAATATTGCAAGAACCGGTTTATTATTCGTCATGTTCTCTCACACCTTTACAAAAACTGATTTTGGTTTTTTACATACCGGACACACATAATCGTCCGGCAAATCTTCAAATGGAATCTCTCCGTCGTACTTATAATGGCAAACGGAACAGATCCATTCTGTTTTTGGTGGATTTCCGTCTGGAACTGCCGACGTTTTTTTCCCGCCTTTCAAATCTCTGTAAAGATCATATGTCATTGGTTTTTTATTATTCAGCAGTAACGCATCCGCAACATCACAAAAGAACATGGTGTGAGAACCAAGATCACGCTGATCAAAAACGTTCAGTGTTAAAACAGCTGTAGATTCTGCTTCTATGTAAGGATTTCCATTGCTATCTGTTTTATGTTCCACCCCGGAGAACTTGTCCACATCACGTCCGCTTTTCATTCCGAAAGCGGTAATGGTGTCGATCGGACAATCATTCGATAGAATAGAAAGAGCCATGCTTCCCTTTTCCATTATCAAGTCATGCGTCAAATTTTGTTTCTGAAGTGTTACAGTGACCCGCTCCGGAATCGAAGTAACCTGGATCGCCGTATTGATGATACAGCCGTTCTTTCTGTTTTTCGTCGCAACACCGACAAGATAGAGTCCGTAACTAATCTTAAATAAAGCTGCTTTGTCCATAAATAATAAATCCTTTACTTATTTAATTCCAAGTAATTTCTTTGTATTTTCCGAGAATATTCTCTCTTTTTCAAGACCAGAAAGATGAAGCCGATCGATAAACTCTGCTGCTATTCTCGGATTTTCCCAGGGACAGTCACTTCCGAATAAAATACGTTCGGTTCCATGTTTATGAATGATTTTCTCAGCTAATTTCGGATCAATAGACCAGTTGATCGCCGCCGTGTCAAAATAGACTTCTCTCCCGCGTCCTGCAAGATATGTTAAAACGTCACCCAAAGAGATGTAACCGCCAAGATGGGCCAACACGATTTTCAGGTTAGGAAAATCCCGAATCAAATCCGCCGATGCCTTCGGCAAAGCAGAAGTATTGTCAGTAAAACCAACGTCAAATCCTGCATGAAAACAAATAGGAAGTCCAAGAGCATCACAGCACTCATAAATCGGATAAGCACGCTTGTCATTGATGTCAAATCCTTGATACACAGGATGCAGTTTAATACCTAGCAGCCCGGAATTCTTGATTCTTACCAGCTCGTCCTGTATATTATCAGAGTCCGGATGTACTGATCCGAACACAAGCTTTCTTGTTTTTGATATTTCGATAGCGAAATCATTTACGTTTTTTTGCTGACGTGGATTCGTTGCTATGCTTAAAAATACGAAATCATCTATACCGACTTCGTTAAGTTTCGTTACGGTATCCGCTAAAGTTCCGTCGGTAAAAGGATGAATACTGCAACGTTCAGACAGCTCCGGAATCGCCTTTTCTGCCACCTTATCCGGAAATACATGTACATGAAAATCAATGATCACCAAATTCTACTCCCTTGAAAATGCTGTTATTTCTCCGCCGTATATGAGCAGTGCATGTCTGCCTCCCATTCCGGCTATTTCTTTCTCGGTTTCTTTCCCGAAAACAATTTTAGTTGGCAATAAAAAGTAAATTTCTGCATGTTAACCGTCTCCTCATGCAAAAACTTCATTCAGTTATAATTCTATTTCCTCAGACGGAAATTGTACTTCAGGATTTACATACCGTTCTTTCCGGATCGTCTTTGCTCCGTAATTGATCGCCTTTTTTGGACAACGGTGAAAACAAGCCAGGCAGAACTCGCAGTTGTGATGAAACTGCGGACGCTCATTTTTCATCGATATATTACCGACCGGGCAAAGCCGAGCACATTTTCCGCATCCGTTGCAGGCTGCCGTTAATATGAATTTCCTATCCTTTTCCTTATCTGTTCCGCTAAAATGTTTTGTGACAGCCAGTGGAGAAAAAGCCGGAATCTTTCTCTTAGATTCTTTTACGTCTTTCGCTATTTTTTCACATTTAATTCGAGCCGATCTGTTTTTTAGTTCAATCATCTGTTCAGACTGGACCGAAAACGTAATTGTATAACTGTCAGGCATCGTAATTTTGGAAGCATACGATAGCAATTGCCCCGTCTTTGCAACTTCATTTTTTAACGAATTTATAGCATCCCCGGATACCCCCGAATAGGTTGCCACAGCAAAAATATATTTTATGCCTTCAAAGGAGAAAGCGGAAACGAACCGCTTGATAATATTGGGAAGCCCATAGAAATATACCGGAAAAACAATCCCGATTTTTTCGTATTCATTCAAGGGTGAATTGTCCCGAACAAGCTGAGCTATATTAAAAATTTTAGAGTCCGGAATATGCTCCGCCAGACGTTCCGCTACAAAAAGAGAGTTTCCCGTTCCGGAAAAATAGCAAATTGCTGTTTTCATCCAATTGCCTCCATAGGCTTCTTATTTTGCATTTGCAAGTTGATAGATTTCTTTTATTTCTTTAAGACCAAGTTTCATAAAACTTCCTATCGTTCTTGTTTCGCCAAACGTGCATTTATAGGAAAGTTCTTTAATTTGTTCTTCAGACTGTGTTCCTACAAGTTCTTTAATATTAACCGGCAAATCAATTAACTGAAAGAACTCTTCCGTTTTCTCGATCGCCCTGAGAGCATCTTGATTGGCATTTCCAGTCAAGGGAAGGTTAAAAAGGTCTGATCCAAAGGTTGCAAATCGATCCGGACGGTTTTTATATACGAACCTTGCCCACGATCCCCAAACCGCTGTAAGAGTTGCGCCGTGTGCTGAGTTGTACATTCCGGAAAGTTCATGTC
>JANZZB010000108.1:0-422 GCA_026419635.1 Clostridiales bacterium
GTCAAATTCCTGCGGCGTAACTTTTGACGAATCAATATTCAGAAGTTTTACCATTTCTAAAAGTTCGTTTGTTGTAAGAACCGCATCCACGTCACGGATTCCTTCCGGAGCAAACTCAGGCCGTGCAGCTTCATATTTCTTTGCAAGGCATGGAACGATTGACACAACATAAAGATCTTCTTTTTTAATACCGGACAACTTCGAATAGTGGTTTTTAACAGTAGCTCCCATCATCATTTGCGGAGATTTGCAGCTTGAAAGATGCGGTATGATCTCCGGATAACGTCTTTCAACAAAATTGATCCATCCCGGGCAGCAGGATGTGAACTGCGGCATTACGCCTTTGTTCTGAACACGATTAAGGAATTCCGTTGTCTCTTCCATGATCGTCAGGTCAGCCGTAAACGTAAAGTCAAATACTT
>JANZZB010000108.1:432-5380 GCA_026419635.1 Clostridiales bacterium
CCCGCCATAAAGCCGGAAGTCTCGTTAAACGGAATACCGAAGTGTGATGAAATAACGCTTCGCACAGCAGGCGCAACAAATACAACAACGGTTTTATTCGGATTATTAATTGCTCTGAAGACTCTGCCTTTTTGCTGACGGAAGTCAAGCGCTCCGCAAGGGCAAGCATCCACGCACTGACCGCAGCTAACGCAATCCGTTTGCTCCAGCGGAAGTCCGGTTTTTGTTCCGACAAGTTGCCTGCCGTCCTTCATGTAATATGCGAGAACATCCGGGCCCTCTACTTCGGAGCAAGCTGCAATACAACGTCCGCAGGAAATACACTTGTTATGGTCACGTATAATAAACGGATGATCGTTTGCAATCGGAATAAGCGGACGCTCGTGTATCGGTTTAATATATTCAATACCATGTGCACTGGCTTCTTCACGCAGGTCGCAGTTAAAGCGTTTATGGCATCCGCATTTTAAGCATCTTCTCGCTTCTTCTCTTGCCTGTTGTTCCGTATAACCCGTTTCAACTTCCTTAAAGTTGTTTTTACGGTCTGCTAAAGCGATAGCGGGCATTTTCGCTCTTTCAAGTTTCGGTTTTGCTTCAAATTCCCACTTCGGCAGATCTTCCAAAGATCCGCGGCTGCAGCTGTAATCGACGTTCCCTTCTTTTACATATCCCTTCATCAGAAAACTTTCCATTGCTTCTGCAGCATGTCGTCCGGCGGCTACTGCCTGAATTACGGTTGCCGGTCCGGTGACACAGTCGCCGCCCGCAAAGATGTTCATTTCCGATGTTTGTGAGGTTTTGCCGTTGATTTCAATTTCGCCCCACTTGCTCAGTTTTACCGGAACGTCATTATACAAAAATTGAGTATTCGTGCTCTGTCCAATCGCGCCGATGATGGTGTCAGCCTCAATTACAAAGTTACTTCCTTCTACCGGAACAGGACGGCGACGACCGGAACGGTCAGGCTCTCCCAGCGTCATTTCGATACAATGCAGTTTCTTTTTACCGTTTTCTACAACAATCTTGCTGGGGGCCTTTAAGAAGAGCATCTCAACGCCTTCTTCTAAAGCCTCTTCCACTTCATACGGTTCTGCCGGCATTTGTTCCTGTGTTCTGCGGTACATCAATTTAACGGATTTCGCGCCTTGGCGAAGTGCAGTGCGTGCACAGTCAATTGCGGTATTTCCTCCGCCGACAACGACAACTGTGTCGCCAAGTTTGATTTCCGTTCCTTTGATTACCTGCTCTAAATATTTGATGCCATTCCAAACGCCTTCAAGGTTTTCTCCTTCAATCTGCATGGGAGTCGCTTGCCAGGAACCGATTGCAAGATAAACCGTGTCAAAATCCTTCTGCAAATCAGATAAATGGAAATGGGTTCCAATTGCTTTGTTAGTCATAATCTTAACGCCGAGACGTTTGATTAGGTCGATTTCCATATCAAGCTTTGCTTTCGGAAGACGATACTCCGGTATACCGTAACGCATCATTCCGCCTGCTTCAGGCTGGCGTTCAAATACCGTTACATCATGACCATTTATCGCACTATAATACGCAGCGGACAGACCGGAAGGTCCCGCTCCGATAACAGCAATCTTTTTACCTGTAGCAGGCTTCTTTTCGGGTATCCACGGTTGTTCTCTTAAGATGTCCCAATCTGCAACGAAACGTTTGACATTGTTTATGCCAACCGGAGAATCTACGAGATTACGACGGCACTGCGCTTCACAAGGATGCGGGCAAACACGTCCGCAAACAAGCGGAAATGGGTTGCTTTCCTTAATAACACGGACAGCCGCATCAAAATTTCCATTACCTACATTATGAAGGTACGATTGAATATCAACATTTGCAGGGCAAGTTCTGACACAAGGAGCAACACAATCCGCATTATGATCGGACAAAAGCTGTTCCAAACGAATTTTTCGATAGTTCTTCAGTCTATCGTTCTCTGTAAAAATAACCATTCCCTCTTGAATAGGGGTTTGGCAAGCTTTCACATCTCTCTTACCGTTTTTGTCATCCAGTTCAACAACGCAAAGACCGCAGTTCCCTATCGATCTTTTTAATCTAATGTCGTAACACAAACGAGGAATATGTATATCTTCTTGAATTAACGCCTGAAGAATGGTAAGATTATCATATACCTCAATTTCGCGTCCGTTGACTGTTACCTTGATTCGATTGTGGTTTGCTAAATCTTTCATGGTCTCCTCCTGCCATAATATGTATCTTTCAATACAATTGTCTTGATGCAATAATTTCATCTCTACATTTTAGTGCATGATTTCGTTCATATTTTATCAAAGTTCTTTTCATTTGTAAACTATATCTCTTAAATTAAATTAAAAATAATGTTAAAATTTCTGGAAGATCTGAGAATATAATACCTTGACTTTACGCATACTTTAACGTAGAATCCCAAATAGTAAATCGTTCCAGAAAATAAAACAAAAGCCGGAGGTTTTTCACTAATGAAACGCAAATTTCTCGTACTTTTGTCTTTAATGTTGATATTTACACTTTTCACAGCTTGTTCCAATCCTGTTGCTCCCGACCCGTCAAAGGCCACGGAGCAAACGAAAAATCCTCAAGCTGATACCAAACCTTCAGATACCGGCAAAAATACTTCAACTTCAAATACATCTAATAGCACAATCAATGTAAAAACAAGCACAATAACGGGTTACAGCGAAGACGGCTCCACCATCAAAGGTCTCAATGTCTATGATACCATTGATTACGATATTACTCAGGACGGTATCAACGACAAAATTACTCTTTATTCTGATGCGAGAAAAGATGCAAACGGCAAATGGGTTATTTCCGAAGGAGGACAACAATGGGCTCTCCTTGCTCAGGTCGGCGCTGCCACTTACAGCTTTTTTGACCGCAGATTTGTACAAAACGGAAATGTAAGTTTCAATGTTTTTAAGGGCAAAGATAATCTGATTCATGTTTTGGTGACAAATCGAGAAAAGGATCAAATAGAAGTAAATGACATTGTATATGCAGAAAAGGGAAATTCATTTAATAAAAAACTTGTCTACTCATCAGGATCCATTCAATTGATCCATTAATTTTTCTTTATAATGTATAATAAAACTCCGGATATTTTATATCCGGAGTTTTTTATATCCGTTATTTTCATCTAAAATTCAGCATATAAATACTTAACTGCCAGTCTGAATTTAGGATGATACCGATGAAATTTTTTATGAAAAGAAAAAGGTTCATAACTTGTTTGATTCTATGCGCGATTGCTCTGTCAGCGATACTTGGGCTTCGCGCATCTTTGCAGCAAGACATAGACTACATTCAAACCAGTGCAAATGACACGGAACAAAAAAAATATATCAAATGGGTGAGCTTTAACGTTCCTTACGAGGTACTGGACCAGGCTCTTACTTATGATATTAATTCTTACGAAAAAAAAGTAAAACTGAATTGGATTGAACTTTTGGCATGTGCTGCCGCAAAAAACGGCGGTAATTTCGCAGCAAAAAGAAGTTCTGAACTCGACCACCTTGTTAAAAGATTAAATAACGGTGAAAAACTCAGCGATATCACGCAAAAGCTCACTTACTATCCCTATTTTTTAGAAGCTTATACTGCCGTTTTGGGCGGCTTTGTCGGAGAATACACCGTCAAAAAGAAAAGTCCTGATGACGAACATAAAGTTATATCAGAAAAAAGATACGGCTTGAAAGTTTTTTCACCGATTGCACGTGGATATAGCTTTAGCCATTATGATGATTTTGGGGATTCGAGAAGCTATGGGTATCGCAGGCGACATCTTGGCAATGATCTTATGGGAAATATCGGAACGCCGATTATCGCTATTGAAAGCGGCGTTGTCGAAGCGCTCGGCTGGAACCGTTATGGAGGGTGGCGAATCGGAATCCGCAGCTTTGACGGACTACGTTACTATTACTATGCTCATTTAAGAAAAAATCACCCTTTTAATAGCAACTTAAAACTCGGTTCAATTGTAAGCGCGGGCGATGTAATAGGTTATCTTGGAATGACAGGTTATAGTACCAAAGAAAACGTAAACAATATCACAACGCCGCACCTGCATTTCGGAATGCAGCTTGTTTTTGACGAAAGCCAGAAAGAAAGCGTCAGTGAAATTTGGATTAACGTATACAACATCGTACGATTACTGCAAAAAAACCGTTCAAAAGTAATAAAAGATCCAAAAACAAAAGAGTATAACAGAGCGATCGAAATAAAATAAAACTTATAACAAAGTAAATCACCGGAAAAGGGCATAAAAGCCTTTTCCGGTGATTTCATTTTTATGGATCGATTAAGGAGCCTTAGAAGCGTTTGGCGTTACGCTTTACAAAGGAACTGTGCGTGTAACCGAATAAGCTGTTCGGAGTTCTCCCGTCGCACTCTGATCCGATTCTATTGCGACTTCGTCTCCCACGTTCAGTACAATGACATTTTCACTTGAGGCAGCAGAAATAACGTAAAATATTTTTTGTCCGTCTAATCGGAGATAATAATACGAGTTTCCTTCCCTAACAGCTGTTCTGATTTCCGCTATTTTTCCTGTTACTTGTGTTTGGGCCGGAACATCCGTCTTGATAATTCCATTTTGCATCAGTAATTTGACGTATGCCTGCTGGCATGCTGCAACACTTGTGCCGGTCGCCACAATCTGATATTGTCCGACATTCACCATGGCATACATTTTTACAAGGCTGGCGTTGTCTTTTAATGCTATAAAGTATGTCGGTTGAGAGGAGATATTGATAAGCAGCGGGAAGGTGGCGTGATACTCCAGATGCTGCACGACCCCTTCTGCGGATGACATCGCCGATGTTTCAGTAGCTCCTGCACATGAATAAAATTTCGTTTCCTTTGTTCTTTCGTTCGTTAAAATAAAACCGATATTTGACTGATCCTGGCCCACGGACGTGACCCCTGTATACACATA
>JANZZB010000109.1 GCA_026419635.1 Clostridiales bacterium
GGAGGACGCCATCACGCCGCCTTTTTTTACTGCGTCATTTAACATGGCAAGAGCTGCGGTTGTTCCGTGCGCACCGCATGTTTCAAGGCCGATTTCTTCCAATATGCGTGCGACGGAATCTCCGATTGCGGGAGTCGGTGCAAGAGACAAATCGACGATACCAAAGGGAACATTCAAACGTTTTGACGCTTCTTTCGCGACAAGCTGTCCCATTCTCGTAATCTTAAATGCAGTCTTTTTAATAATTTCCGATACGCTGGCAAGATCACAGTTTCCCGCGCGACGGATTGCTGAATGAACGACGCCCGGGCCGGATACGCCGACATTAATTACGCATTCCGGCTCTCCGAGGCCGTGAAATGCACCTGCCATAAACGGGTTATCTTCCGGAGCGTTTGAAAAGACCACTAATTTCGCACACCCGATAGAACCTCTATCGGCAGTGAGTTCAGCGGTTTTCTTAATGATTTCGCCCATTTCGGACACTGCATCCATGTTGATGCCCGCTTTGGTCGTTGCAACATTGATAGAGGAGCATACACGTTCTGTAGTTGCAAGTGCCTCCGGAATGCATCCGATGAGATTGCGGTCACCCTTTGTAAAACCTTTGTGCACAAGAGCGGAAAACCCGCCGATAAAATTGACTCCAACAGCATTTGCGGCTTTATCAAGTGCCTTTGCAATCTGCGTGCAGTCGCCGTCTTTCAGCCCATCGGAAATGACTGCAATCGGAGTTACAGAGATTCTTTTATTTATAATAGGGATGCCGAAATCATGCTCAATTTCCTCGCCGACAGAAACAAGACGCTCGGCACTTTTGGTGATTTTGTCGTATATTTTGCGGCACATCGTGTCGACTGAATCTCCTGCGCAGTCGCGCAGCGAAATTCCCATTGTAATCGTACGGATGTCGAGGTGTTCTTCTTCGATCATATTAATCGTTTCAAGAATATCGTAAGTATTAATCATTGCATTCAAGCCTTTCAAAAAGCTCAGATTTTGTCTTTCGTCTTTTTTGAAAAATGCGCTGCGTAAACGTGGGCATTTTTTCAAAAAACCGATTTTATTTGTTTTTCGGGGAATTCACTTCACCGAAAAACTCCCTGGCCAAAACTTCACGTTTTGGCCGCAGCCGGGGAAGTGTCGAGGGGGTATAGGATACCCTCTCGAATTTTTTATATCTTGTGCATCGCGTCAAATATGCCTTCGTGCATGACAAGAATTTTCATACCGATCTCTTGACCAACAAGATCAAGATCTTGTCTTACCTCGCTTAAAGACGCAGAACTTTTGGAAAGGTCAATGAGCATGACCATTGCAAAGACGTCGCGCAAGACATTTTGTGCAATATCTAAAATATTAATGTTCTTTTTGTAAAGCGCGTCCGATACCCGGGCGATAATTCCTTCCCGGTCCAAACCGATTACCGTTACTACTGCACGCATTTTCAGGTCTCCTTTATTTACTGTTAAAAATATTTTTCACCCGTACGGTTTCCTCTGCGGCTGTCAAAAGATCAAGAATAATGGAATTCGATACAAAAAAACCTTTTGAGGTGAGCCTGTAAGAATTTCCGTCGTAGGATGCATATCCATTTTCAATATGTTTACTAAGCCTGTTTGCAAACGGAGTAAAATCAATGCCGAACTTTCTGACAAACTGATTCTCATCAATTCCATCGGCTGTGCGCAGACGAAGCATCAGATATTCGCCCAGACGGTTCGCTGTGCCCACTTCCTCAAATTCATCTATGACGACTCCGTCGTTCAATATTCCATCAATATATGCTTTGATATCTTTTGTGTAGGAGAATCTGCGTCCCCCGCAAAACGAATGGGATGAAGGGCCAAAACCAAGATATTCGGATAAATCCCAATATTTTTGATTATGCTTGGACCGCATGCCTTTTCGTGCAAAATTAGAGATTTCGTATTGCTCATATCCGGATTGTGCAAGCGTATTTACCATAGCTTCGTACATGTCCGCCTGTTCATCATCTGAAGGCAGAGTCGGTTTTACATTATAAAGAGGTGTCTTGGGCTCAAGTTTGAGCGCATAACAGGAGATGTGTTCAGGGGTAAGTTTAATGATTTGATTAACAGATGCTAAAAAAGTCTCCGAAGTTTGTCCGGGCAGACCGTACATTAAATCGAGAGAAAGATTAATAAAGCCGGCAGAACGGGCGTTATCAACGGCTTTTTTCGCTTCTTCAAAAGTATGAATTCTGCCAAGCATCTTCAGTTCTTCATCATCTGAAGATTGAACGCCTATGGAAATACGGTTGAAACCGGCTTTCTTAAGCCGCTTTAACAGCTGTAAATCAGAACTTTCCGGGTTTGCCTCTAAAGTAATCTCTGCAGTTTTTGCGATGTTAAAATGTTTTTGAAGCTTTTTTAATATTAAAATTAAAAATTTTTTACCTAGAATAGTGGGTGTGCCTCCGCCGAAATAAACGGTGTCAACCATATATTTTGTAAAAAGCTCGGAGGATTCTTCAATATGCTTCAAGATCGCATTTACATACCTATCTTTTTGTACGCTTTCCCGATCTAGAGTGGAACAAAAATCACAATATCCGCACTTGGATTTGCAAAAAGGCACATGAATATAAATACCCAAAGACTGCATAAGAAATACCTCGATTGTGTAATGATTGATTTGACAAAAACGAACTTTATTTCGGGATTTCCGCCTATACAAATTCCTATCAGAGGCTTATTAATCTTCGTCAAATCGCAATACTGCCATAAAAGCTTCCTGGGGAACCTCGACAGAGCCCAGACTGCGCATACGCTTTTTACCTTCTTTTTGTTTTTCAAGAAGTTTTTTTTTTCTGGTGATGTCCCCGCCGTAGCATTTTGCGAGAACATCTTTGCGCAATGCCTTTACCGTTTCACGCGCAATGACCTTATTCCCGATTGCGGCCTGAACGGGAATTTCAAAAAGTTGACGAGGGATATTCTCTTTTAATTTTTCGGCGATTCTCCTGGCGCGCTGATACGCCTTTTCTGTGTGTACGATAAAGCTCAGAGCGTCAACGATTTCACCGTTTAAGAGAATATCAAGTTTTACGAGATCACTTTTACGGTATCCCAAGAATTCATAATCTAAAGAAGCATATCCGCGGGTCTTCGATTTAAGTGCATCGAAAAAATCATAAATAATTTCGTTTAAGGGAAGCTCATAATGAAGCTCGACTCTGTTTGTATCAAGATATTTCATATCTATAAAAATACCACGCCTGTCCTGACATAGCTCCATAATATTGCCGACATATTCGGTTGGCGTCATAATGTTCGCTTTGACAAACGGTTCTTCTGCGTATTCAAGTTCGGTCGGATTCGGATAGTTTAACGGATTGTCAATATAAGTTTCCTTACCGCTTGTATACTTTACTTTATAAATAACGCTTGGCGCGGTTGTAATCAAATCCAGATTGTATTCACGTTCGATGCGTTCTTGAATGATTTCCATATGAAGAAGACCCAAAAAACCGCAACGGAAACCAAAACCCAGTGCGACCGAGCTTTCCGGTTCAAAAGTTAAAGAGGCGTCATTTAACTGCAGCTTTTCGAGTGCGTCTCTAAGGTCGGGGAATTTTTTGCCGTCAGTCGGGTAAACACCGGAATATACCATCGGCTGAACTTTTCGATAGCCTGGTAAAGAGGAGGAAGCGGGATGATCCGCATCCGTTACGGTATCTCCTACCCGCGTATCCTTAACATTTTTAATACTGGCTGTTAAATATCCGACTTCACCTGCGGATAATGATTCGCAGGGCTCATAACCAAGCGGACGGAGATAGCCGATTTCGACGACGTTAAACTCCGCTCCGGTAGCCATCATTTTTATTGTCATACCCGGCTTTATTTCGCCGTCAAACACACGCAGATAAATAATAACTCCGCGGTAGGAATCGTATTGGCTGTCAAAGATCAGAGCGCGAAGAGGCAGAGACGGGTCGCATTTCGGCGGAGGGATATCTTTTACGACACGCTCCAAAACTTCTGATATATTTAATCCCAATTTGGCCGAGATCATAGGTGCGCTTGAAGCCTCAATGCCGATGATATCTTCTATTTCATGCTTCACTCTTTCGGGGTCAGCGCTAGGCAAATCAATTTTATTAATAACCGGAACGACTTCAAGATTATGTTCTAAAGCAAGATAAGTATTTGCAAGTGTCTGCGCCTCAATACCCTGTGCTGCATCGACCACTAAAATGGCGCCTTCACAGGCGGCGAGCGATCTTGAAACCTCGTAATTAAAGTCAACGTGGCCCGGAGTGTCAATTAAATTAAGTTCATAAACCTCGTTGTCGGAGGCTGTATAATTGAGCTTAACAGCGCGCGCTTTTATGGTGATTCCGCGTTCGCGCTCCAGTTCCATGTTGTCTAAAAGCTGGTTGGACATTTCTCTTTGGCTTACAGCGTTGCAAAGCTCCAAAAGACGATCTGCGAGCGTTGACTTGCCGTGATCAATATGAGCAATGATAGAAAAATTTCTTATTTTAGTATTGTCCTTCAATCCGGCACTCTCCACTTTGAAAAAATATATTCTGTTTATTCTTATAATTATATAGTACCCATCAAAGTTTCACAAGCGTATTTTAGTGTTGTGTCTTTTCAAATAAAAGGAAAATGAATTGTTCATAAATATTTAATTTGAACCGCTTGACAATCTTTGACCATAGTGGTAAATTAGTTTTAGCACTCAGGAACTATGAGTGCTAAAATACCAAAAAATAGACATACTATTATAGAATTTGTGCAAAAATGTAGTTTGAGGTGATACCGGGATGAGTGCAAAAAAAGAAACTGCGTCTAAAGCAGCGGATCGGATAAATGATCCTCAGGATGAAACGCTTGAGGGAAACATAATGGAAGATGCTGTTGGGCAATTTGTTTCCGGAAATGAGCAAACGGAGTCGGAAGTAAAGAATCTCGAACAGGAAGTTACACGGCTTACAAATCTGCTTAATGAACAAAATGATAAATATATGAGGCTTTTAGCGGAATATGATAATTTCAGAAAGCGTTCCCAGAAAGAACGGGAGATGATTTATCCGGAAGCTATTGCATGTTGTGCCGTAAACTTCTTGCCCGTTTTGGATAATTTAGAGCGAGCAGTCAATGAGGAGACAACGGATTTGAATTATAAAAAGGGAGTAGAGATGATCAGGAAACAGTTTTATGAATCTCTGGCTAAAGCAGGAATTGCTGAAATGGAGGCTGAGGGAGCCGAATTTAATCCGGAGCTTCATAACGCGGTCGTACACATTGAAGATGAATGCCTTGGTGAAAATGTTGTTTCGGAAGTACTGCAAAAAGGATTTTTAATGGGCGACAGAGTGATACGC
>JANZZB010000110.1 GCA_026419635.1 Clostridiales bacterium
ATCCAGTACAGTGTACGGTGGATGGTATCATACAGGAGACCTTGCATGGGCGGATGAAGATGGCTATTTCTGGTTTATTGGCCGGAATGACGATGTTATAAAAAGCTCAGGATATCGAATTGGTCCATTTGAAATTGAAAGCGCTTTAATTGAACATCCGGCCGTTTTGGAAACAGCTATTACGGCTGTGCCCGATTCTGTAAGAGGTCAGATTGTTAAGGCGACAGTTGTACTTGCAAAGGGTTTTACAGGCTCTGAAGCTTTAAAGAAAGAGCTTCAGGAACATGTAAAAAGAGTTACTGCGCCGTATAAATATCCTAGAATAATTGAATTTGTGGACGAGCTACCTAAAACAATCAGCGGTAAAATTAAAAGAGTCGACATCCGTCAAAAAGACAGCCAGTAATTTATCCTCCAAACCCGGACAAATTAAAATCCTTTTAAAAACAAATTTCATTATTAATTTTATTATATTTTAGCTTAATTCTGTAATTTATTTTAATAAAAAGTATAAAATTGTTGAAGTTTCAGCATAATTGATATATACTGAATATGTTAGCTTTATATTTTTTTCGTTTGGCGTCTAGGAGGCGCAAATGTGATGTATTTGGTCGGCGATAAAATTGTTCATCCAATGCACGGGGCGGGTGTAGTGGATGAAATTGTAGAGCAGAAAGTGAATGGAGTATCCCGTCAATATTATGTTCTGAAAATGGCCGTTAGCAACATGCTTGTCATGATACCAACTATGTCTTGTAACGAAATAGGAGTTCGTCCAGTCATAAAAAAAGCGGAAGCAGATCGCGTCATGTCTCAGTTATCAAGCATTGAGATTGATTTGACTCCAAATTGGAACCGCCGTTATCGCGAAAATATGCTGAGAATAAAGAGCGGAGATTTAATTGAAGTTGCCAAAGTTGTAAAAAGTTTAATTATGCGTGAACGCGAACGGGGTTTATCAACAGGAGAGCGAAAAATGCTGTCATCAGCAAAACAAATTTTTATATCGGAAATGGCACTTGCTGCTTGCTGCACATATGACGAAGTAGAAAACCTGATAAACCGTTCAGTATGTTAAAATATAAATAACACACAGAAAAGCCCTTCTGGGCTTTTTTCTATCTTTTTTATGTCTGACTGCTGGAATAAATTTATTTTTATTACATATGTATGAAAGCGGGACAAGTTCACGTTCTGTCATTTGAGTTCAGGGAGGCTTTTATGTCTATTTTTGATAAACTTCTATTTAAAACCTCAAAAGGGAAAGCAAATGTTACTGCCGCAGCAGTAATTGTTGCTGCCGGAAGCTCAAATCGCATGGGCGGAGAAAACAAATTGCTTTGTGATCTTATGGGTACGCCTGTTATTGTACATACATTGTTATCTTTTGAAGCTTGCCCTTTAATTGATGAAATTGTTATTGTTTCCCGTGATGAAGATATAGTTGAATTTTCGCACCTCATATCAGAGTTTGAAATCACTAAGGTTTCCAAAGTAGTAAAAGGCGGAAACAGCCGGACTGAATCCGTACTTTCAGGACTAACGGAGGTTCGGCCCGGTACGAGGCTGGTTGCTATTCACGATGGAGCCCGTCCGCTGATTATGCCGGAGCTGATTGAAAAGGCCATCCTTTGCGCGTCTGAATTTTCTGCTGCAGCTCCGGCTGTTATGCTGAAAGATACTATAAAAGAAGCATCCGGTGATGTTATTTTAAGAACAGTGCCCCGCGAGACACTCCGTGCGGTGCAGACTCCACAGGTCTTTGATCTTGACTTAATTAAGGCTGCAATTTCACAGTCTCTTCGGGAAGGCAGAATCTTAACTGACGATTGCCAGGCGGTGGAATATCTTAATGTTCCTATTCATTTGATTGAAGGATCCTATGAGAATATTAAAATAACGACTCCCGAAGACCTATCGGCAGCTGAAGCATTTTTACGCGCCCGGGAAGAATAGATTAAACCAAAATTGGAATTACCGCTTACATTGAAAGGGTTGAATAAACTGTGAGAATCGGTCACGGTTATGACGTTCATAGACTCGTTGAGGACAGAAAACTAATACTCGGCGGTGTTGAAATAGAGTATACCAAAGGCCTTTTGGGTCATAGTGACGCCGATGTTTTGACGCATGCAATTATTGATGCTCTATTCGGTGCTGCATGCTGCGGTGATATCGGCTATCATTTTCCAGACTCAAACCCGGATTATAAAAATATTTCAAGTTTGAGGCTATTAAAAAAATCTGCACAAATTATTTTTGATGCAGGTTATACTATAGAAAATATTGATGCAACCATTCTTGCAGAAAAACCGAAACTTTCACCTTACATCGTACGTATCAGACAACAAATTTCTGAAACACTTTCTATTCCTATGAACTGTGTTAGTGTGAAAGCAACAACAGAAGAAGGTCTTGGATTTACGGGAAAAGGAGAAGGAATCGCGGCGCATGCTGTATGCCTGCTTAAGAACATTTTATAAATAGCATGCTGAATAAATTGCAAATGCGATTTATTCGCGGATAAACCTAATACTTTTACCAACGAAAAATTCCTTATAGTAACGGCATTTTTCGTTGAATCTGCGGATATTAACTGAATTAAAACAAAAAACCGATGATAGGCAGTTTGCATATACTAAACCGAAGGGAAGTGTTTATGGTATGTGCAACTGCCTTATTTTATTTAAATCATTGACCCACGCACAAAGAGCATCTAAATATCTTGAGAAAAACGGTATCAGTACGATTATCAGTCGTCCTCCCATGGAAATTAATGAAAATTCTTGCGGTTATGCATTAAAGATACAAGAACATTTTTTAAATAAAGCCATTTTAATGTTAAAAGAGGTTGAAATATCCAATTTTAAGGTTTATGTTTGCACAACAAACGGGACATATAAGGAGCGTATTCTATGATTTATTTCGACAACGCGGCAACTACTCTTGTTAAACCGGATAAAGTATATAAAGCATTATATGATACTGCAAAAACCGCCGCAAACCCGGGCAGAGGTGGGTATCCGCCGTCGATGAAGGCTTCGGAGATTGTTTATTCCTGTAGGGAAGAAGCAGCGAGGTTTTTTAATGTAAAAGAACCCGAGCGGGTTATCTTCACCACGAACGCAACGCATGCTTTGAATATTGCGATAAAAGGAGCAATGGCAGACGGGGGGCATGCAGTGATTTCAGGCTATGAACATAATTCTGTTTACAGACCGATTACCGCGATGTCCGAAAATCATCATATTTATTATTCCATTGCAGACGCCCCACTTTTTAAACCCCGTGATATCATTCAATCATTTATAGAGCAAATCAACGAGAATACAAGATATGTTATTTGCAATCATGTATCCAATGTATTTGGATATATTTTGCCGATCTACGAAATAGATGAATTATGCGCCAGCCGGGGAATCGGTCTGATCATTGACGCAGCACAGTCGGCAGGGGTAGTAAAACTCGACGCAGGCAAATTAAAAGCCTGCGAATACATATGTATGCCTGGACATAAGGGCTTATATGGACCACAGGGAACCGGAATGATGATTTGTACAGGAGACAAAAAACATCAAACTTTAATAGAGGGCGGCACAGGCAGCTTGTCAAATGAAGCCAAGCAGCCCGGCTTTCTTCCTGACCGATTTGAAAGCGGCACCTTAAATGTTCCGGGAATAGCCGGTCTTCTCGAAGGATTACGGTTTGTGGTAAAAACCGGAGCGGATAAAATTCACTGTATTGAAAGAATACTTACAAAGCAATTAATTGAAGGGCTCTATTCCATTCCGAATATTGAAGTTTTTGCTTCAGAGGATCCTGCGCTACAAAGTGCCGTAGTATCATTTCGCGGTAAGGACGGATGCGAGGAAATCTCGGAATATTTAGCATCCGAGGGAATCTGCGTACGGGCAGGGCTTCATTGTTCACCTCTTGCACACAAAAATGCAAATACATATAATACAGGAACCGTACGCGTCAGCTTTTCTTATTTCAATACCAAAAAAGAGGTTGATAAATTTTTACATATACTTAACCAATATCAAAGCAAAAAAAAGAATTAACAAAATTTTTAAATACTTACCTGTTCAAGAACCGCGTTTTTGTGTTATGATAATAAAAATATTTATTATTTTATTATTATAATTATAAGGTGCGGTTCATGGATCTTTTAAATTTTGTCTGGCAGTATTTAAAACTAGCCACACTGACGGATGTTCTCGACATCCTCATTGTGGCATATCTTTTATACCGCGTTGTCAAATTGATTCGTGATACAAGCGCCGAACGACTTTTAAAGGGAATTGTATTCCTTTTAATCGTTATGCAGGTTTCTGAATGGTTAAATTTAAACGTCATTAATTTTATTTTGCAGAATATGATGCAGCTTGGATTTTTGGCAATTGTTATTGTTTTTCAGCCAGAGCTTCGAAAAATGCTCGAGCAAGTCGGCAAAAACAGATTTTCCGCATTTTTTGATCATGGCTCTGATCAAAGCGAAATCCAAAAATGTATTATTCATACTGTGGAAGCCTGCAGTTCTATGTCATGGTCAAAAATTGGCGCATTAATTGTATTCGAGCGTAAAGATAAACTTGGCGATATTATTAAAACCGGAACCATTGTGGATGCGGAAATCAGCTCTGAAATTATTAAAAACATATTTTATCCGAAAGCACCGCTTCATGATGGCGCTATGATTGTGCGCAGCGGCAGAATTATTGCTGCTGGTTGTGTACTTCCTTTATCAGACAACCCTAACTTAAGCCGCGATCTTGGAACAAGGCATCGGGCTGCCGTCGGCATGAGTGAGAGAACCGATTCACTTTGCGTTGTTGTTTCCGAAGAAACGGGATCGATCTCTGTCGCTTCGGGCGGAATGCTGAAACGACATTTGGCGCCTGAAACGCTTGAAAAATTGCTTTTAAAGGAATTCATTTCAGAAAATCCGGAAAAAGCGCAAAATAATATCTTTACGGTATGGAAGGGGAAGAGCAAGTGATCTCCTGGCTTAGAAAATATGATATTCTAAACAAAGCACTCTGCCTTCTTGCGGCTGTGCTTTTATGGTTTTATGTCGTCAGCGTACAAAATCCGGAAAAATCCACCGAAATTAACAACATCAGCGTTAATCTGATCGGTGAAGATCAGTTGGTAGCCAAATACGGACTTGCAGTCGTAGAAGGAAATCATCCTACAATTTCATTAAAGATTACCGGGCGCCGCGAAAAAATTGCACAAGTCACACCAGATAAAATTGTTGTGTCGGCAAATTTAGAAACAATCAACTCCCCTGGTGTTTATGCAATACAATACCAGCCATCCGTATTAGTCGACGGAGTTTCCATTACAGGACGT
>JANZZB010000111.1 GCA_026419635.1 Clostridiales bacterium
GTGTCTGTAGGAGTAGCCTTGCCCCTGTCATTTTCATTGCCAATTCTCCTTTCAATTTATGATTCCATCGTCACTTTATAATTTTCCTTCTGCAGCCTCCTCACAAGTGCAGCTCCATGTTCTGCGCTGCTGACTTCGCACGCCACATGTAGAATTGCCTCGTTTAACTGAAGGTCTGCCTGAAGCCTGTCATATTGAATTAAGATAATATTTGCGTTTTCTTTTGCTAAGATGCGCGAAAAATGTTCAAGACTGCCGGGAACATCGAGCATCACTGTCCGGAATTTCATTTGACGGCCTCTTGTTATAAGGCCTTTTTCAACAATTTTGTGAATAAAGCTCACATCGATATTTCCTCCGGACAAAACACATGCAACTCGTTTTCCTTCGACATCGATTTTCCGGTTTAGTACCGCCGCAAGTGATGCCGCTCCTGCCGGTTCGACAACCTGCTTGCTCCTTTCAAGAAGCAGAAGGATTGCTTCCGCAATTTGCGCGTCGGATACCGTTACCATCTGATCAACATACTGGTTGATCAGATCCACTGTTAAGCTCCCAGGCGATTTAACCGCTATGCCGTCCGCGATTGTCAGAACAGAATCGGTTGATACGCGCTCTTTTTTCTCAAAAGATTGAACAATGGCATCTGCTCCCTGCGCCTGGACCCCGACAATTTTAACACCAGGATTGATTTGTTTTACATAGTAAGAAATACCCGCCAGCAGCCCGCCGCCACCCGCGGGGACTACCATGACGTCTACCATTGGTAATTCTCTGAGAATCTCAAGCGAAATTGTACCCTGCCCTGCGATGACATCCGGATCATCAAACGGATGAATAAATACAGCACCTGTTTTTTCCTTTATCTCCATCGCCTTTGCGTACGCATCGTCGTAGCAATCGCCGGACAGTACTACTTCAGCTCCGTATCCTTCGGTTGCGGCAATTTTCGCAATTGGCGTTGCGCGAGGCATAACAATCACTGATTTCAGATTTAAAGCAGCTGCGGCAAATGCGACTCCCTGTGCGTGGTTACCGGCGCTTGAAGCAATAACTGTGTCAATCGTCTGCGTTTCTAATAGTTTTGCAATTTTGTTATAAGCACCCCTAACCTTAAACGAACCTGTTTTTTGTTGGTTTTCGTATTTAAGGTAAAGTTCCGTTCCACTCATTTTCGAAAACGTATTCGAAGAACTTAACGGAATCTGATGTACGATTCCGTGTAAACGGCGCGCCGCTTGTTCGAAATCTTTTACTGTTATACTATCCGACATTGTAAAACCTCCATTTACAATAAAACAGCCTTCGCCACTCATATCAGGCGAAGGCTGTGTAATTCATTTTACTTTTTTAACCCAGCAAACTACCGGGAGAGTAATTTGAATTTTACACCGTTTCGCCTCTGGCTAATTATGAGTACGACTACTAAGAGAATAATCGAAATATCGACTATCTCAATAATAATCCCTATAATAGCTGTTAGCAAAACAGATAAATTCAACATATGAAACGTTGTACCTCTTTCACTTATCTCATAAACGGTTTTTTTTATTATATGCACCAAATTACAAAATGTCAATAAAAATTATTAATAAAAAACCCAAAGGCAGACCTTACCAGTCGTTCCTCTGGGTATTTGGAATGTAAATTTTATATTAACTGATTTTCGAAACAACCACACTATATGCTTTTTGCAGCTGTACATCCTGCGCTTTTGTTAGCATCGAGAACCTTTCCATTTCTTCATCGGATATATCAATCTTATAATCCGGCGTCACTCCCGTTTCCGCCAGGTTAACGCCCTTTGGCGTTAAAAATTTCTTCGTAGACAAATAGATTCCTGATCCATCCGGTAAATTAATCAGTTCCTGTGCGTAACATTTTCCGGTCGTTTTGGTCCCAACAATATCGGCTTTGCCATATTCCTGCAGCACTGCCGCAAAATATTCCGCCGCACTAATCGAATATTGGTTAACAATAACTGCCATCGGCAATTTAATTTCTGATGCGTCAGACATATAATCCTGCCCCTGCCCGCTTTTATCACGCATTGAAAACACTTTCACTTTTGGCAAAAGCATATCGAGTGCCGGAATCATACTGGAGGTTGATCCTCCGCTGTTAAACCTTACGTCAAAAATCAGAGCTTTTGCTCCAGATTTTATTAATGAGTTCACTTCTTTTTTAAATTGCTTATCGACTCCGTCGTCGAAATTGCTGATGGTAACAAGACCGACTGAACCGCCTAACATTTCAGATTTCACCGCTTGCACCGTAACATTTTCGCGCACAAGTTTTGCCTTAAAGGTTTGTTTGGAGTCCGCTCTTTTCCACTCCAGTTCGACAGTAGTTCCTGCCTTGCCGCGCATTTCGTTTACTATTTCTTCGTTATCGAGCGCAATACTTTTGCCGTTTATTTTTAATATTTCATCCAGTTTTCTGATTCCGGCCTTCTCAGCAGGAGATCCAACATATACATCTGTAACAATCATTATATTTGTCTTAGGCTCTAAACTTGCTTTCATACCTACGCCGGCATATTGATTTTTAAAATCCTCTTGTACCAAAGCGTTTTCTTCAGGGGTCAAATAATGCGACCATTTATCGCCAAGAGCATCAATATAGCCTTTCATTGCACCATCCATAAGTGCCTTATCATCGTAGTCCCCAACAAAATGCTGCCTAACGTTTTCGATTACCTGGTCAAATTTAGCGTACTGCGTTTCTTTTATTTTTAGGTTAGCAAGGCGGCTGTTAAAATTCTGGTAGCTCATTAAAAATGCAATACTTCCCGCAGTTACGGCGGCAAGAAGCATCAGCATTAAAGCGTCGCCCCACGAAAGCTTTTTCTTCATTCTTTACCTCATTTAACCTTTAGTAAAATAGGACATCGGGTTAACTGTCGATCCGTTGATTCGGACTTCAAAGTGTAAATGAGGGCCTGTGGCGTAGCCGGTTGAGCCGACAAGTCCGATTTTCTGTCCTCTTTTCACCGAATCGCCTTTTTGAATGAGTCTCTTTGACATATGTGCATAGAGCGTTGCTTTTCCGCCGCCATGATCAATAATGATATAATTTCCGTAAGCAGAATTATACGCTGATGTAACAATTGTTCCGCTGTTTGCAGCGAGTATTGCGGCGCCAGTCGGCGCTGATATATCTACACCGGTATGAAGTTTATTAACATGCAGAATCGGATGGAATCTCCAGCCGTAAGAAGACGAAATATTTGTGTATCCAGGCGCAGGCCAGAGAAACGTGCCGCCAACATACTCAGATTTTCCGGATAACGCAGCGAGCTCCGCTTCAATCTGTTTTTGGATTCTTGCTTCTTCTTTTTCGTATTCCTCGTAAGACTTTCTGAATTCTTCCTCATTCTGTTCGAGCTGGTTCATCATAATCTGGCTTTGATCCGATTTATCTTTAAGCGATGCACTTTTCTGCACGAGCGACGTCTTGAGTGATTCGTTTTCCAGTTTATCAGATTCAAGAGAATTTTTTTCTTCCTGAATCTGGGATACTGTTGTCTTAATTTCTTTAATCAGCGTTTTATCGTAATCCATTATTTGAGAGACGATCTCATAACGGGACAACATGTCAGAAAAATTATCGGAAGAAAGCAATATCGAAAGATAGCCGGTATCCCCTGTTTCATACATTCCTCTGACGCGTTTTTTAAAAAGTTCGTATTGGCGCTGTTCTTCTTCCTCTTTCGCTGATAACTCAGTTTCTTTTGAGGATATTTGTTTGGTTAGTTCTGAGATAAGCTCGTTTTGCGTATCAATTTCATCCAGAGCAACGCCAATTTGTTCATCCAAAACAGCTTTCTTGGCATTAATCGAGCGTTTATCCTTCTTGATATCTTTCAGTTGTTTTTCAATCGAATCTTTCTTTTTTGAAATATCGTCTAATTTATTCCTTAAACTTTGAACAGAAGATCGAGACGCGGCAGAAGCTTTTATGTAAAACAACCCAGATAAAACTGAAAAAACCATCATCAAGGCCAAAAACAAAGCAAGAACAGCGGCCATAACTCTTTTTTTATCCCATTTTTTCATCTTTTTCTTCCTTTTTTAAACGTTTAGGAATTTACGAATGGCAAGCAAACTTCCACCCATTCCTATTACGATTCCTGCCAACAAAATAATAGAAAATACGGTTGAACCAACTTGATTAAAGGGTATAAGAGAAATAATACCGATCCCTTCAATAATGGTTTTCCCAAGATAACTATAAAGTCCCCATTGCAGGAAGAAAGATAAAACCGCCGACGTCACTCCAAGCAAAAACCCCTCAATAATAAATGGAGCCCGGATAAAGGAGTTCGTCGCTCCAACCATTTTCATGATTGCAATTTCATCTCTTCTCGTAAAAGTAGCCAGTTTTACAGTATTGGAAATAATAAAAACAGAAACAGCTCCTAAAAGAGCAATGAGCATAATGGACAACGCATTCGTTACAGACCGGATTTTAACAAGTTTCTGGGATATATCCAAACGGCTTGAAACAGACGCAATCTGCGGTATTTTTTTAAGCTCCTCTACCGTTTGAGCATGAAGTGAAATATCCTTCATTTTTATCCGAAAACTGTGTCTTAGGGGATTGTCGTTCTCTAGGCCCGAAACAAGACTCGCATTACCACCGAGTTGTTTTTTAAATTCTTCAAGAGCCCGCTCTTTCGAAACAAATTCCGCATCCTGAACATTCTGGATTGCAGATATTTGTTTGATAAGCGATCTGGCATCGGCTTCCGGCAATTTATCGTCTATGTATACAGTAATTTCACTTTGAGATTCCACTTCGGCTATCATCCGATCTATATTAAAAGCAATAAGCGCAAAGCTTGCTGTTATAATCAGACAGGCAGTCATGACGCTTATGGCAGCAAAGCTCATAAAACCATGCAAAAAGATGCTTTTAACGCCTTGTTCAATAAAATATTTAATGTTCATTTGTTTCATTTTGATAATATCCGCCCATCTTGTCGCTGATTACCATTCCCCCGTCAAGGGCGACAACCCTTTTTGAAAATCTGTTTACCAGTTCCTTTTCATGCGTAACCACCAGAACAGTAGTGCCAAGAGAATTGATTCTTTCAAGCAGCATCATAATTTCAAGTGATCTCGACGGATCAAGATTCCCTGTAGGCTCGTCCGCAATTATTAACGAGGGATTGTTCACGAGCGCACGTGCGATCGCCACTCTCTGCTGCTCACCCCCGGCGAGTTCGTTCGGGC
>JANZZB010000112.1 GCA_026419635.1 Clostridiales bacterium
GATTTATTGCCACTGCTTGATATGGTGCTTGTAATGACGGTAGAGCCTGGTTACGGCGGACAGGCGCTGATTCCGGAAACAATCAATAAAGTGAAAGCTCTGAGAAAAGAAATCGATCGGCGCGGCTGTCTTTGCGAAATCGAGGTTGACGGAGGCGTAACGCTTTCAAACATTGATGAAATTAAAAAGGCCGGGGCAGAAATTTTTGTGGCAGGATCTGCTGTTTTCGGAGCAGAGGATGTTGACTTGGCGGTAAAGCAGTTTTTAACAAAGTAATTACGATAAGAATAAATCCCGCAACAATTTATATTGTTGCGGGATTTGTTCTAAATTTTATTGTCGGCGCAAGCTTTTCACCGGATAACATCAATTGAACACATATGATCTCAAGTAGACGAGGAATTGTCAAAGGAGAAAGGTTATGAAGAAAAGATTTACCATCCTGTGTGTATTATTTATATTTCTTGTTGGATGTAAGTATACTTTAGAGAAGTCAACGGATGTCGTTTCGCCTAAGGAAGATACTGTAATAAAAGATCAGCAGGTTTTTTCGGAATCGTCTAAAGAAGGCAATATAAAAAAAGATTCTGATAGTGAACCTTATTTTAACGAGGTGCTCCAGAGATACGAAATAGTAGATGGATATTCAGACGGATTTCTCGAAATAATGGATGAGAAAATATCTTATAATGGGAACGGCTATCAAGATATAGCCTCTCCTTTACATGAGCGTATAATGTTTAACGCTGTACGCTTTTATATGGCTGCAACTTCAAGCGACTTTGATACAATAAAGAAAATGGCTGGACGGGAATTAATATCTGAAATGGGAAAAACACTTACGACAGATGGAGATAAGTCATTTATATATGGAGGCAATGAAGTGATATCTTTAAAAGATCTAAGTATATACAAAAAACCTATTTCGATCACTGCCCCTACTAAAATAGATGAAAATAAATATAAGGTTTCTTTGGAATATAGCAATAAGAATGGAAATCACTTTATTGAGACAATATTAAAAGTGCAATCAAATGAAATAAAAATTATCAGCTTCTTAAAAAGAACATAATAGATAGAATTTGAAAAAAGCAATATGTTTTAAGAGTGGTAGTATGTACTTGATTTTAACCAAGTATTTTTTTATACTCAAAAGGGAAGCGATATGAGGGAAAAGGGACGGAGACACGTCCCTTTTCCGTTTGATAATTCGATTGAAGTGATAACTGTTTATCGTGGTAAATTCGCAAAATCGGTCAGAATGGTTAGATTTTGATGAAAATGATAGTGTTCTGGCATATCGATCCTTCTTTGTGGGAGATGAATAAATATACAATTGTAGAATAAATTATATGTTCTCTGCGGGTACATGACAGAACTGTTTAAGCCATTCGCAGATATCGCCGATCAGCTCTTTATAGCACGGTTCATTCAAAGATTCGTGCCGAAGCCCTTGGATTTCACGATATTCGCACATATTACCGGCTTTTTTGGCAAAACGCCGGCTTCCTTTTGGTGAACAAATCCGGTCATCCGAACCATGCATCAGGTACACTGGTTTTCGCTTTGCATCGGCATTCTCTAAAATTTCCGTTGCATCCGCAAGCCGGTCGATGGCCGTCATAGGACTGATATACGGGTGAACCAGCGGATCTTTTAAATACTTTTCACGTACGGCAGGGTCAACGGCAAAATCTTCGGGATCAACGGCGTCGAGTATTTTATGTTTAGGAAACGTACGCTTTGCGAGGTAATAAGCAGCAAGCTTTGCGGTGGACGGCGAATCACCTAAAATAATCCACGGAGAATTGGCGATATAAGCTAAAACGCGAGGGTGATCCTTTACTAATCTGTAATAAAGAGCAAGGGTGCCACCCATTGAATGGCCAAATAAAAAGATGGGAGAATCGGGGCAGTGAACGGAAGCGATGTTGATTAACGTGTCAATATCAGAGAGAATTTCATAGCGTTTGCCGATAAAGCCAAACGTTCCTGGTGAGTTACCATGCCCCTGCATATCAAAAGAAAAAACAGAAAAGCCACGCTCATTAAACTCCTCTGCATTGTGTTCAAAACGCATACAGTGATCACCAATGCCATGTAAAAGACAAATGACTCCACGGGGTGACTTTGTTTCCCAGAAATAGCCTGCAAGTTCGCGTTTGCAGCTGCGAAGACAAAAATGGTCCATACATGTATCCTCCGGACTTCTCTGCATATTACATAACAGTATAACACGTTTCCGATCATTACAATCTTAAATCGTACAAAATAGATAGAAAGAACCCTAAAATAGAAGTTAAAAACAGGAAGATTGCTATTGCATATTTTATCATTGTGATTTATAATTATGTAAAATACAATTAATGGAGGAAAGAACATGAAAGATCAGATAAAAAAAGCGGTGCTCGCATACTCGGGTGGTCTTGATACATCCATTATTATTCCCTGGTTAAAAGAAAACTATGGATGCGAGGTCGTAGCGGTTGCGGCTGACGTCGGTCAAGATAAAGAACTTACCGGACTGGAAGAAAAAGCGATTAAAACCGGTGCGTCAAAATGCTATATTGAAGATCTTACAAAGGAATTTGTTGATAATTATATCTTTCCGACCATGCAGGCCGGCGCGGTTTACGAAGGAACGTACCTTTTAGGAACATCTTTTGCGCGCCCGATTATTGCAAAACGTATCGTTGAAATTGCTCTGAAAGAGGGAGCCGATGCAATTGTCCATGGTTGTACCGGAAAAGGCAACGACCAGGTGCGCTTTGAACTTGCGATCCGCGCGTTTGCACCGAAAATGAAAATTATTGCACCGTGGCGAGTATGGGATTTAAAAAGCCGTGATGATGAGATTGCTTATGCGGAGGAACGCAACATTCCGCTTACAATCAACCGTGAAACCAATTATTCAAAAGATATGAATATTTGGCATCTTTCGCACGAGGGTCTTGATCTGGAAGATCCGGCGAATGAGCCGAATTACGATAAAATACTGGAGCTTGGAGTATCTCCTGAAAAAGCACCGGATAAAGCCACTTATGTAACAGTTCATTTTGAAAAAGGCGTACCGACCGCACTGGATGGCAAAGAGATGGACTCCGTAAGTCTTTTAAAAGCTTTGAACAAACTCGGCGGTGAGAACGGAATTGGTCTTGTCGACCTTGTGGAAAACCGTTTAGTCGGCATGAAAAGCCGCGGCGTTTATGAAACCCCAGGCGGAACGATTCTATATACGGCACATAAACATCTTGAAGATCTTACACTCGATCGCGACACAAGTCATTATAAGCAAATGCTTGCGTTAAGATTTGCGGAATTGGTCTATTTCGGACAGTGGTACACACCGCTTCGCAAAGCATTAACTGCTTTTATTAATGAAACCCAGAAAACAGTAACAGGCGACGTAAAACTGAAACTGTACAAAGGAAATGTCGTTCATGCCGGTACCACATCACCCTATTCCCTTTACTCTGAATCTTTGGCTACTTTCGGCGAAGACGGAATTTATGACCAGAAGGATTCGGCGGGCTTTATTAATTTGTTCGGACTCCCTTTAACGGTTAGGGCACTTGCTGATGAAGAACTGAAAAAGTCCGGATTGGATTTTCCTGATGTGGAGTAAAAATATCCAATACTAATACATTCATAGTACGCTTGGCTACTCGTTTGAAAGGGAAGTGATCCGCTTGAAACTCTGGGCAGGACGTTTCCAAAAGGAAACTGATTTTTTAGTCAATGATTTTAACTCGTCGATTCAATTCGATTATCGCCTGTACGAAGAGGATATCAAGGGCTCGATTGCCCATGCGACGATGCTCGGAGAAACGGGGATTATCGCAAAGGAAGAAGCCGGGAAAATTATTTCCGGGCTAGAGCAGATCCTAAAGGACATTGAGGATAAAAAAATTGAATTCTCCATTGAAAATGAAGATATTCATATGAATGTCGAGCAGCTTTTGACCGAACGCATCGGCGATACCGGAAAAAGGCTGCATACTGCAAGAAGCAGAAACGATCAGGTGGCGCTTGATATCCGGCTCTATCTAAAAAAAGAAATAAAAAATACTACTTCAATTTTATTGACACTGGAAAAAGCGCTATGCAAAAAGGCCGAACAGCATCTTGAGACTGTCATGCCGGGATATACACATCTGCAAAGGGCGCAGCCATCCACGTATGCACATTATTTAATGGCATACGCCGAAATGTTTAAACGAGATATCGGAAGACTTTCCGATTGCTTTGAGCGAATGGATGAACTCCCGCTCGGTTCCGGCGCGCTGGCGGCTACAACCTACCCGATTGACCGTGAAATGGTGAAAGAAGCGCTTGGATTTAAACGTATCACTTCTAACAGTCTAGACGGTGTATCCGACCGTGATTTTGCTATCGAACTTGCGAGCGCATTATCCATTATTATGATGCATCTGTCACGTTTTTCCGAAGAGATTATTCTTTGGTGCTCATTTGAATTTCATTTTCTGGAGCTTGATGACGCGTTTTCAACCGGATCATCGATTATGCCGCAGAAAAAGAATCCGGACGTGGCGGAACTGACAAGAGGAAAAACCGGCAGGGTATACGGTTCGCTGATTACACTGTTAACGGTTATGAAATCACTTCCGCTTGCGTACAACAAAGATATGCAGGAAGACAAGGAAGCAATCTTTGACGCGGTGGACACAGTGAAACAATGTTTAAACGTGTTTGTCCCGATGTTTGAATCGCTGACTATCAAAAAAGACAGAATGCGAAACGCAGCATCCGGTGGATTTATCAATGCAACCGATTGCGCCGATTATCTTGTAAAAAAAGGTGTACCTTTCCGGGATGCCTATATGATCGTAGGCCGTTTGGTTAACATGTGCATTAAAATGGATGAAAATCTTGAAACACTTACCTTAAAAGATTTCCGGGCGATTTCTGATGCGTTCGGTGACGATGTTTATGATGCTCTCTCTCTTCGTACGTGTGTCAATGAACGCGTTGTTCCGGGCGGTCCGGCTGTTTTGGAAGTGAAACGCCAGATTGAACGGATTGAAAAATTTATATCAGAATACGGTGAATAAGTCTGCAAAAGCTCAATTTTGTTGGATGATATCCACTGTTTGAGTAACCTTAAGGTGAGGGGAGACGAACCCGACCCGCCTCAGCCTTGATAAATTCGCGCTTTACTTTGTTGTCGTCCTA
>JANZZB010000113.1 GCA_026419635.1 Clostridiales bacterium
GACGAACTTGACAAAATTGCCCGCAAAAGCGAAAACCCGTCCATTACAAGAGACGTTAGCGGAGAAGGCGTACAGCAAGCGCTTTTAAAACTGCTCGAGGGCACTATTGCGAATGTTCCGCCACAGGGAGGAAGAAAGCATCCGCATCAGGAGTTTATCCAAATTAACACGACAAACATCCTGTTTATCTGCGGAGGAGCGTTTGACGGCATCGACAAAATCATTGAAAAGCGTATTGGGTCAAACGGTCTCGGGTTTGGAGCTACAATTGAAAGCAAAAGAGAAAAAAATTTAGGCGAGGTTTTAAGCAAAATTGAGCCGCATGATATCTTAAAATTCGGAATCATACCTGAATTAGTGGGAAGACTTCCAGTAATTGTCGCTTTGGAATCCCTTGATAAAAAAGCACTTGTGACCATTCTGAACGAACCGAAGAATGCGCTTGTCAAACAATATCAAAAGCTTTTTTCGCTTGATGATGTGGAGCTCATATTTGAACCGGAAGCATTAGAAGCGATTGCGGACAAAACCATAAAACGAAATACCGGTGCCCGCGGGCTTCGTTCTGTGCTAGAAGAATTAATGACCAATATCATGTTTGAAACTCCTTCCGACCCATCCGTTGAGAAGGTCATTGTGACGAAAGAATCGGTTCTGGAAAAAGGCTATCCGATTAAAGTTATTAAAAACCCTGATAAAAAGTTATTAAAACCGATCGTATCGCATAAGAGTCCTTCGGTCAGGACAAAAAAAGAAAACGGTAGCGTTTCGTAAAAAATACAACCAGACCCAATCGGGCCTGGTTTATTTTTGTTTTTGCATGATCCCATTATACGGCTTCTTATTTTGTTCTATTGCAAATATGACCCCTATATACTATAATCTATGAAAGTATATACGATAAAACTAGAAATGCCTAAACCACTTTAATGGTAAACTTTTCATGTTCCAAAATTAGTTATTAAGGGAAATACTAGAATTTCGGGTACATGAAATGAGAGGAGAATTATAGTGTCAGAACTTTATAATATAAATTCCAATCCATCGCGCATGCCGCTTTTACCGCTGCGCGGTCTTACTATCTTTCCGAATATGCTTCTGAATTTTGATGTCGGACGCGAAAAATCCATAAAAGCATTGGAACACGCAATGCAAGAAAACCAGCTTATCTTTTTAGTTGCACAAAAAGATATTCGCACGGACAACCCCGGCGAAAACGATTTATATAAAACAGGGACCATTTCACGCGTTCGTCAGTTACTTCGGCTTCCAGGCGATAACATTAGGGTCTTAGTAGAAGGAATTGAAAGAGCCCATGTCGAAAACTATATCAAAGAAGATCCTTTTTATCTGGTTGATGCTGTTTTAGATATTGATCAACCGGTCAGAATCAGTTTGACTAAAAAAGAAGCCTTACTGCGCCAGACCCAAAAAATGTTTGAAGAATATGCCCAGTATGCACCAAGAATGACGGATGACACCATTCTGCAGGTTATGTCGGCTGACAACATCGGTTATCTTGCTGATTATATTGCGCAAAATACCGCAATCCGACATACGGACAAACAGGCTGTTCTTGACGAACTGCATCCGGTTTCGCGTCTTCGTTATGTAATGAGCCTTTTAAGCCGCGAAACTGAAATCCTAAAAGTTGAAAATAACATTCAAACCAAAGTAACTGTTCAGATTGATAAAAACCAGAAGGATTACTATCTGCGCGAGCAGATGAAAGTGATTCAGGAGGAATTGGGTGACCAGGATGATGTAGGCGCCGAAGTAGAAGAATATTTAAATCGTATTGAGGCGCTCAATTTGCCGGAGGATATGTCGAAAAAACTTGTCAGCGAAGCAATGCGTCTATCTAAGCTGCAGTATACCTCGCCGGAAAGCGGCATCATCCGGACATATCTTGACATTTGCCTTGGCCTTCCTTGGAACAAGGAAACAAAAGAAAGGGCCGACTTAAAGGCAGCTGAGAACATCCTAAATCATGATCATTACGGTCTTACAAAAGTTAAAGAACGGATATTGGAATTTCTTGCAGTTAAAAAACTGACGGGCGGAATACACGGGCAAATTCTTTGCCTGGGAGGCCCTCCGGGCATCGGTAAGACCTCCATTGCAAAATCGATCGCACATGCAATGGGCCGGAATTACGCGCGCATGTCACTGGGTGGAGTGCGCGATGAAGCGGATATAAGAGGACACAGAAAGACTTATATCGGTGCAATGCCTGGTAGAATTATTACCGCAGTCAACCAGGCAGGCAGTAAAAACTGCCTGATTCTTTTAGATGAAATTGACAAAATGGGCAACGATTTTCGCGGTGATCCCGCGTCGGCTCTTCTTGAAGTGTTGGACGCGGAGCAAAATAATGCATTTCGTGACCATTTTATTGAGCTTCCTTTTGATCTGTCTTCTGTATTATTTATCACAACCGCTAACACAACGGAGACAATTTCCCGTCCGTTACTTGACCGTATGGAAGTGATATCGCTTACCGGATATATCGACGAGGAAAAGCTTCAGATTGCAAAATTGCACCTGATCCCAAAACAGCTGAAAAAACATGGACTTAGCAAAAAAGTGTTGAAAATAGATGATGACTCAGTACGGCGCATTATCTCTGAATATACAAGAGAGGCAGGCGTGCGTAAACTTGAGAATCAAATCGCCCGTATCTGCAGAAAAGTGGCAAAACTATTGGCGTCGGGCGAAGCCAAACGTATTCAGGTAAAAGCGAGTGACCTTGACACATTTCTCGGTATTCCGAAATTTAAGCATGAAAAGCTTTCCGAAACAAACGAGGTCGGCGTCATCAACGGTCTCGCCTGGACGAGTACGGGAGGCGAACTTTTGGAAGTGGAAGTCAACGTACTTGAAGGCTCCGGTAAGCTGGAGCTGACCGGAAATTTAGGCGACGTTATGAAAGAATCCGGCAAAGCGGCGCTTTCCTATATTAGAAGCCGTGCGAAATCCCTCGGTATCGATCATGATTTTTATAAAAATTATGATATGCACATTCATTTTCCGGAAGGCGCTATCCCTAAAGACGGCCCGTCAGCCGGTATCGCTACGGCATCCGCCATGATATCAGCGCTAACCGGTGTCCCCGCAAATAAAAACGTTGCAATGACCGGAGAGATCACACTTCGCGGTAGAGTCTTACCTATCGGGGGATTAAAGGAAAAAAGTATGGCCGCATTCCGAGCAGGTATTAAAACAGTTATCATACCGGAGGAGAATTTACCGGATCTCGAAGAAATTGATCCTACCGTACGCGCAGCTTTACGCTTTGTTCCGGTTTCGCATATGGATCAGGTGCTACCGGAAATATTAGAAAATTATCCTGCAAAATCGAAACTTGAGGAAGAAGAAACAAAGGCATCTACGGCAACTCAGCCGATACCTGTACCGAAAGATCATATAAATGACATTAAATCAATCAGGCAGTAGGTGACGTCTTGAACTTACACAACACGGAGTTTAAAAAATCCGCCGTCTCACAGAATGATTTTCCCGTTGACGGTCTGCCCCAAATTGTATTTGCGGGACGTTCCAATGTCGGAAAATCATCCATTATTAATAAGCTATTAAACCGTAAAAATTTCGCACGCGTTGGAGAATCTCCCGGTAAAACGGTGCATATTAATCTTTTTCTGATTGATAAAAAAGTATATTTTGTCGATTTGCCCGGTTACGGATTTGCCAAGGTTTCCAAGGCTGAAAAAGACCGCTGGGGTGCGTTAATTGAACAATTTTTCGGTTTTGGTACGATATCACTCGGTATTTTAATCGTTGATATTCGGCACAAGCCTACTCAGGATGACGTCATCATGGCTAAATGGTTTATGGAAACGGGCGTTCCGTTTATTGTCGCGGCAAATAAATCAGATAAGTGTAAAAAATCTGAAATAGAATCATTATTAGAGCAAATCCGAACCACACTGAAGCTCACAAGCTACGTCAAACTGATTCCGTTTTCATCCGTCAGCGGGGAAGGTCGCGATGAACTTCTTTACGAAATCAATCATTTAGGAGAGACGACATGAAATACATTCGAGCTAAACATATGGACTTCGTTTTTTGGGCGGTGCTTGCGGGCGATCGTGTAAAGGTACTCGAAAAAGCACCTTATTTGGGTCTTTCCTATACTGGTTTGGAATTAAATTTTTTAGATGTAACTCTTTTAGCGCCATGTGAGCCTTCTAAAATTGTCGCTGTCGGGAAAAATTACTATGATCACGCAATGGAGCTCGGCGGAGAAGCTCCTAAACAGCCGATCATCTTTATAAAACCGTCTACAACCGTAAATCACCCTGATTGTGAAATACCGTATCCGGATACGTCAAAACGAGTTGATTACGAATGTGAACTTGCCTTTGTAATAAAAAAAGAAGCTTACCGGGTAAAAAAAGAAGAGGCAAACAATTATATTTTTGCATATACCTGCTTAAACGATGTTACGGCTCGCGATATTCAAAATATTGACGGGCAGTGGACACGCTCGAAATCGTTTAACGGATTTGCACCCATCGGACCGTGGTTAACAGACGAACTTGATCCGTCCGACGTGAAAGTAGAAACGCGCTTAAACGGCGAAATCAAACAAATATCCCGAACAAGCAAATTTATGTGGGGTATTCCTGAATTATTGGAATTTATCACTGACTGTATGACATTAAATCCCGGTGACGTTGTAACAACAGGTACTCCGGCCGGTATCGGCCCAATGCTGCCAGGGGACGTTGTTGAAGTTGAAATTGAGGGGATCGGCGTTTTAAGAAATCGAGTTATTAAAAGGCCTGCTCTATAAACACTTGCTAATACAATAAAAACAAATGATCGAATATTGAAACTATAGCGGCCTTACAGAAGTTTAAAGGAGAGTTAAATAAAATGTTTGTATCCGATTGCTTGTCCACAAACGGAATTGGTCATCTGACCATCGGAGGAATTGACACAGTTGAGCTTGCAAAAGAATATGGTGAGCCAGAGTGGATGAGGGGTACGGGGAGAAGAAACAGTCACCTTCTTGCTGTAGCTCCTACCGTAAGCAATAGCATTGTTTCCGGCAATGTTAGTGCG
>JANZZB010000010.1:0-8180 GCA_026419635.1 Clostridiales bacterium
CAGGCGGAAGCGATAATCTCTTCAATATTCGTATGTGTAGGCTTCCAGCCAAGTATACGTCGGGCTTTGTCTCCGGACGCGATGAGTATTGCGGGATCTCCCGCTCTTCTTTCGGATTCAACAACATCAATTGATAAACCGGTTGCTTTTACGGCTGAATCTATTATTTGTCTGACAGAGAAACCTTGTCCGAGGCCTAGATTGAATGCACCGCTGGGTTTGCCGGACTGAAGATAAGAAAGGGCAAGAACATGTGCATCTATCAGGTCATCAACGTGGATATAATCGCGAATGCATGTTCCGTCCGGTGTCGTATAATCGTTTCCGAAAACGCGAATCGGTTTCTTTTCCTGAGCTGCTTTAAGCACAAGTGGTATTAGATGTGTCTCCGGTTCGTGATGTTCGCCAATATTCCCGCTTTCATGAGCTCCGGCGACATTAAAATAGCGAAGAGCTGCGTACCGGATGCCGTATGCGTTTTCAAACCAGCGAAGCGCCGCTTCGACCATGAGCTTGCTTTCGCCGTATGTATTTGTTGGTTTGGTTCTCATGTCCTCAGTAATTGGAGTTTTATCCGGTTCGCCGTACACTGCAGCGGTCGAGGAAAATACGATAGTTGGAACCTGATTGCGCCTCATAGCATCAAGAAGAGTAACACTTCCCCCGACATTATTCAGGATGTATTTACCGGGGTCCTGCATGCTTTCGCCCACCAATGAGAAAGCGGCAAAATGGATCACGGCCGTTATTTTTTCTTGTGCAAAAACGGAATCTAAGAAAGTGGAATCATTTAAATCCCCTTTATAAAAACGACCTCCTGTTACTGCCTCACGATGGCCACGGGATAAATTATCAATTATAACTACATCCAGGCCCTTTTGTAAAAGCGACGCAACGCAATGGCTGCCAATATAACCGGCGCCGCCGGTAACCAGTACGGACAATTGTCCCACTCCTTAAGATTTTATTTTATTCCAAAATACGATGACTATATTTTATCATTCAAATAAGAAAGTTTAAATAAAGTTCATTCACATTTGAGTAAAATTTTTCCTATAGTGTTTGACTTTTTATATAAGTTCATGTTTTTGGTAAAAATGAAAAAGAATTTGCGATCGATGTTTGCTGTGATATAATACTGGTTGGCAGAAGTATGATGAAAGGCGGTGCGAATATGAGTTTAACAACCAATGATCTGAAAATCATTGCAAATAAAATTCGCTATTATGCCTTAGACGGTATTTTTCATGCTCAGTCCGGGCATCCGGGCGGGTCGCTGTCTATGGCGGAAATTATGGCTGTTTTGTATTTCCACGAAATGAGAGTTGACCCCCAAAATCCGAAAGATCCGGACAGAGATCGATTTGTCCTTTCAAAAGGCCATGCGGCTCCCGGATACTATGCAGCGCTGGCCCTTAAAGGATTTTTCCCTGTAAAACAGATCGGAAACCTCCGTAAAATAGACTGTGTGCTGCAGGGGCATCCGGATATGAAAAAAATAAGCGGAGTTGATATGTCTACCGGTTCTCTCGGACAAGGTATTTCGGCGGCTACCGGTATGGCACTGTACGGAAAAACAAATAAAAAAGATTATCGAGTGTATGCTCTGACGGGCGACGGAGAGCTTCAGGAGGGCCAGGTTTGGGAAGCTGCAATGGCAGCAGGACATTATAAACTCGCAAACCTGACGGTGTTTGTTGATAATAACAATCTTCAAATTGACGGAGAAGTGACAAAAGTAATGTCAGTTTATCCTATTGCGGAGAAATTTGAAGCTTTTGGATTTGCAGTTCAAAAAATTAACGGAAATGATATAGAAGAAGTTATTGCGGCAATTGACAAATGTAAATTACAGCAGGATAAACCGAACGCAATTATTTGTTCTACAGTAAAAGGAAAAGGCGTTTCGTTTATGGAAAATCAGGCAAAATGGCATGGTGCCGCTCCCGATGAGGAACTTTATAAAAAGGCGGCAGAAGAACTGGAGACCGCTATTATTGAATTGGGAGGTGCTTTATAAATGTCATCTACCAGAGAAGCATACGGTAAAGCCATAGAAGAGCTGGGCGAAAAATATCCGTTTTATGTATTTGACGCGGATTTGTCGCAAGCAACAAAAACCAATTTGTTTGCAAAAAAGTATCCGGATCGTTTTTTTCAAGCCGGTATTGCAGAATGTAATATGATGGGTATGGCAGCGGGATTTGCAACTTGCGGAGCAACGGTATTTGCAAGTACTTTCGCAATGTTTGCCGCGGGGCGCGCTTTTGAACAGGTGCGAAATTCTATTGCATATCCTAACTTAAATGTGAAAATTGCAGCGACGCATGCTGGTATTTTGATCGGGCCGGATGGAGGCTCGCATCAATGTATTGAAGACATTTCTCTTATGAGAACAATTCCGAATATGACAGTGTTATGTCCGTCGGATGCAGCGCAGACGTTGCCTTGCGTAGAAGCCGCAATTAAAAAAGAAGGGCCGGTATACCTGCGCTTCGGCCGCAACGCAAGCCCTGATATATACAGTGGGGATGTTCAGTTTGAAATCGGCAAAGGGTATCAGCTGCGCGACGGAAACGATGCGACGATTATCGCTATAGGTGATATGGTTTACGAAGCTTTGGTAGCGGCAGAAGAACTTAGTAAAGATGGAGTTCAAATAAGAGTTATCGATATGCCCTCACTGAAACCGATTGATGAAGAACTGATCGTAAAGGCTGCAAAGGAAACGGGCATTATTATCACGGCGGAAGACCACAATATAATCGGAGGACTTGGAAGCGCTGTTTGCGAAGTTACAGCTCAGTTTTGTCCCGTTCCTGTCATTCGCGTCGGTTCAAAAGATCTTTTCGGAAGGTCAGGATCAAAGAACGAATTGGCAGAGTATTACGGTCTCAACAGTCAAACGATTATAAAAGCCTATAATCTAAGGAAAAAAATGATCTCTAAAAAGTGATTAAAAAATAAGCCTAAACAGTTTATAAAAGCTGTTTAGGCTTATTTAAAATTTGACCGAAAAAGCAAAGAACTACGGAAATTTTCCAATGTTCTTTGCTTTCGTTATTTTATTTATGTCTATTCAACGGGGCCTAGAATTTTTGCAAGCGTGTTAAGCTGAGATACGTGGGAGACGGCCAACACTTCGTCTCCTGCCATTAAAACGGTGTTGCCTCGCGGTATGCAAAGCTCATTGTTTCGAATAACAGCTACCAATACGCATTCTGCGGGGAGATGGAGATCACTAAGCGCTTTCCCGGAGACCGATGACGCGGGGTGTACCTTTTCTTCAACAAGCGAATACTGTCCACGGCGCAGTTTATGCATAATCATCATGTCTCCAAGCGACATCTCTTCTGCTACAACATGCGCCATCAGGTCAGCTTCGGTAAGTCCGACGTCAACGCCCATTTCCGGCGTAAACAGCCAACTGTTTTTCGGATTGTTCGCGCGGGCAATGACGCGTTTTACGCCAAATTCATAGCGTGCCAAGGTTGATACAACAAGATTTGCTTCGTCTGTAGGTGTAAGCGCAACAACGACATCCGATTTATGGATTCCCGCATTTTCCAAAACGATAGGGTCAGTAAAGTTGCCGAAAACAATGGAATCCGCCGGGAGAGCCCGTTCAAGAGCGTGAAGCTGCTTTTCACGCATTTCTACGACTTTCACATGGTGTCCGTTATTTAAAAGCAACGAAGCAAGATAGGAGCCGACCTGGCCTCCGCCTACAATTAGTACATTCATAATTACACGTTCCTTTCCACTTACGAAAGCCCAAGTAAGGCTTTAAGACGATCGCCGGATGTGGCGGTAACTGTCATATGAATCAGATCATTTCTCTCAAATACCGTTCCTAAAGTGGGCAGAAAAGTCTTATGGCCGCGGCTGATTGCAGTTACTTGAAATTCACCCGGTGCCATTAATTCGTTGACTTTGCGGCCGATGAGCAAAGCGGGGACTTCAACCTCGACGATGTCTACACCGCCGCTTCCAATGCTAAGAATCGTATCAAGAAAAGAATTGCTCAGCAAATCGCCTATCCGATGAATGCCCCAAGTTGCCGGATCAATCGTTTGCAAACCAAGCCGGTTGTAAATTTCCGCTTTGCGAGGGTCATAAAGCCTGGCGACAACTTTAGGGACCTTAAAAAATTGACTTGAAAGACGGGCGATTACAGCATTTGCTTCATCGCTGGATGTTACTGCTGCAAGGGCATCCGTACGTTCGATTTTTGCTTCGATCAATACATCTCGGTCGAAACCAATCCCGGTTACCGTTTTTCCTTTAAAAGACGGGCCTAAATGCTCAAAGGCGGATGGATCGGAATCAATAACCGTAACGGTATGGCCTTTTTTACTTAGATTAAGAGACAAACCTGCCCCCATGCGTCCGCAGCCTACAACAATAATTTTCATAATGAAACCCCCAATCCTGTCTTTTGCATATTTTTTGCTTTGCTTTTATCGTGTCTGCGCAAAAATAACTTTCTTAACTCATCTGTGAAAAACAAAAACGGAGGCCAGATGAGAAGGAAGGCCCATTCGCGGAGGCCTAAAGGTGCCGTGTTAAACAGATTATGCATAAAAGGTGCATAGACAAGCAAACAAAGCAGCAAAAGTTCTGAAATTATTCCGACCAATACCATTTTGTTTGTAAAGAATCCGATCTTAAAAACCGATGCGCGATCTGTTCTGCAATTAAATACCATACCAATTTGGCTAAAAACGATAGCGGCAAGAGTCATCGTAGTAGCCATGCGATATACCGTACCTGTTGTGGCCATCGGAGCGCCCGGCCAGCCGTGAAGATAGTTTAGGAAAAAGAACGAAATCATCGCAGCTGCAGATTCAATCATGCCATAATACAGCATAGCACGGACAAGCAATTTCCTATTTAATAGAGGCTCGTTTAATGGCCTCGGCGGACGGTTCATACTTCCGGTTTCGGGAAGCTCTGTGCCGAGCCCAATCGCAGGCACCATATCTGTCCCCAAGTCGATAGACAAGACCTGCATTAAAGTAAGGGGCAGAGGGATTGCACCGCCCGAAAAAATATAAAAGATGCACGGTACCGCTTCTGGCATATTACTGTTTAAGATATATGTTGCAAATCTTCGGATGTTGGTAAAAACAGCCCGCCCTTCCTCTACTGCGTGCACAATGGAGGCAAAGTTATCGTCGGTTAAAATCATATCGGCCGCTTCTTTTGCAACATCTGTCCCTGTAACACCCATTGCAACGCCAATGTCAGCCTTTTTCAGCGCAGGAGAATCATTGACTCCGTCTCCTGTAACTGCAACGACATGCCCCATTTCCTGAAGCGCGCTTACAACTCTAAGCTTTTGCTCCGGAGCAACCCGGGCAAAAATCACTTCATCCCGAAGCGCTTTCTTTAACGTTTCCTGATCGGTTTGTTCAAGTTCAACGCCGGTAAAGATACGGGGATGGTCTCCGTGTATGATACCGATATGACGTGCGATACTTTCTGCCGTAAGTCCGTAGTCTCCAGTGATCATAATGATGCGGATGCCTGCGTTATGACACTCCTCGACAGCTGCGGCTACTTCAGGGCGGGGAGGGTCCATCATCGCAACAAGCCCTAAAAATGTCAGGTTCTGTTCAACCAGTTCGGGAGTATATGAGCTAAGTCCAACCGGCAGTTCAGAATCTTTTGGTATTTCACGCAGCGCAACGGCTAATACCCGCAAACCCTTACGTGCATAGACGTCATTGGCTGTCATAATTTGATTGCGCAAAGTTTCGTTTATGGGCTGCATCTGCCCGTTACGGCGAATCATGGTGCATAAATCAAGAACCTCTTTTGGTGCGCCTTTTACAAATGCAATCCGGCTTATATTCGATGTAAGATCTTTAATTTGATGAATCGTGCTCATACGTTTACGGCGAGAGTCGAAAGGAAGTTCACGCAGACGCGGATAATTGCGAGCTTCCACATCCAGATCCAAACCACCTTTTTGCGCTGCAACACGGATACAGGCTTCTGTAGGATCTCCCAAAACGGTCCAACGAGGGGAATCTTCATCGGGAGGAACAAGACGCGCATTGTTGCATAAACTTGATGCAATAAGAAGCTGTCTTATATCCCGATTCGCATCCAGGGATATCAGTTGTTTGCCGTCTAAAATTTGTCCTTCCGGAGAATACCCAACACCTGTTACTTTGAGCTGCTGATCTATTGTCCATAAATCGCTGACTGTCATTTCATTTTGAGTAAGCGTACCAGTTTTATCCGTACAGATGACAGTCGTACATCCTAAAGTTTCAACAGCCGAAAGACGTTTAATCAGCGCATTTCGTTTTGCCATGCGCTGAACACCCATTGCCAGAGACAGAGTTACAGTAGGAAGTAAGCCTTCCGGAACAAAAGCGACAATCATGCCTAATGTAAAAATGAAGTTTGCTGTTACACTCGTTTTTGTTAAAAGCAATGCCGCTATGAAAAACAACGTTCCGATTCCTACGGCCATAAAAGAGACAATTTTTGTGATACGACCCATTTCTTTTTGAAGCGGGCTGATATCTTCCTTTATGTTTTGAGTTAACCCGGCGATTTTGCCGAATTCGGTTCTCATTCCGGTAGCAAAAACGACTGCCTTTCCGGTTCCTGCTGTAACATTTGTTCCTGCAAAAACAAGATTGGGCATTTCCGTATGCGCTAAATCCGCTCGGAGTATCGCATCCTTGGCCTTGTTTACCGAACGGGATTCACCGGTAAGCGTGGATTGATCCGCCTTTAAGTCATTTTCATCAATGAGTCGTGCATCAGCGGATATCTTATCACCCTCGGCTAATAAAATAATATCCCCGGGAACCAAATCTTCCGCCAGAACACGCTGCTCTTCCCCGTCTCGCAATACACGAGCATAGGAAGGAAGAAGTTTTTTCAGTGCTTCCGTCGCTTTTTCCGCCCGAAATTCCTGCATAAAACTAAACACACCGTTAATGACGTTAACCATCCAAACGGCAATGGCTAACTGAGGCATTTTTGCAATTAGGGCCAAAATGCCCGCAATCCAAAGAAGGATCGCCATCATGTGTGTAAAGTTCGCAAAAAACTTCAGTATAAGAGGAGTGCCTTTTACTTCTTGTAGTATATTTTTTCCATACTCTTGAAGTCTTTTCTCAGCTTCCTCTTTGGATAACCCTTTTGCGCCTATTCCCATCGTATCATAGACTTCAGAAACAGAAAGCCGCTGAATTGTTCTGCCTTTTTCTTCGTTCAACTGATTTTCAATATTGGCCATGCTGTTTTAACCAACTCTTTTCCTGTATGGGCTCTTGATATTATAAAACACTTTAGACCACAAATATAACGCAGAAAGATTGTATTTTCAAGTACCTATAACAAATATCTTTTTAATTATTTGTTTAATATTATACAATTTGCACAATGTGTTTACAGTTTACTCCTATTTATTTCCATTATTATATCATGTTTTGATTTGATATAAAGCGTTTTAGATGCTCTCTATAGTTTAATTAGTAGAAATTGCCATAAAAGAAATGTATTTGCAAGAAAGGTTTATGAACTTATACTTCGGGCTAATGTTGACAGCCAAAAAGCACACATGTATAATTGTATACAATAATACATGTATCCGGAGGTGCGACATGATTAAATATGATAATAATGTAAATTTAATGGAGCAGCATGCTTATAACTATACGCTTCAGGACGTAGAAGAGCCAAATCTTTACCGTGATTTATTTCCATATACAGAGGTTCCGAAAGTTGCCTTTAACCACCGGCGTGTACCGCTGAATATGCCGAACGAAATTTGGATTACGGATACAACGTTTCGCGACGGGCAGCAGTCCCGCGCTCCCTATACTACGGAGCAGATGGTAAAAATATATGAACTTTTGCACAGGCTGAGCGGTGAAAAAGGCATTATCCGGCAAACCGAGTTTTTTGTATACAGTAAAAAAGATCGCGACGCTGTATTAAAATGTCTTGAGCTAGGCTATCAATATCCTCAGGTTACCACATGGATCAGGGCGTCGAAATCAGATTACAGAATGCTTTGCGATCTGGGTATAAAGGAAACAGGTATTCTTGTAAGCTGCTCGGATTATCATATATTTAAAAAATTAAAAAAAGCCATTGTTTATGAGATGGACAATATTAAGAGAAGATACGGCTTATGATATATACTGACG
>JANZZB010000010.1:8190-12621 GCA_026419635.1 Clostridiales bacterium
CGCTATATCCGAGGGGATTATCCCCCGATGCCATTTTGAAGACATCACAAGGGCGGACTACTACGGATTTGTCATTCCTTTTGTAAATGAACTGATGAAATTGTCAAGACAGTCGGGAAGACCGGTAAAAATACGTGCATGTGACACAATGGGCTTCGGGGTGTCTTATCCGGGAGTCGCGTTGCCGAGAAGTGTGCCGGGAATTATCTACGGTTTAAGGCATTATTGCGATGTACCCGCAGAGTGGATTGAATGGCACGGGCATAATGATTTTTATAAAGGCGTTGTTAACGCTTCGACCGCATGGTTATACGGTGCGAGCGGCGTAAACTGTTCTTTGTTCGGCATTGGTGAAAGAACCGGAAATGTACCGCTGGAAGCCATGGTTTTTGAATATATGTCGCTGCGCGGCACGGCAGACGGAATGGACACGACCGCAATAACGGATATTGTCGAATATTACAAAAAAGAAATTGGGTATGAAATTCCCCCGATGACACCGTTTGTCGGCAAAAACTTCAACTCGACCAGCGCCGGAATTCATGCGGACGGACTTCTTAAAAACGAAGAGATTTACAATATATTTGACACCGCTAAAATTCTGAACCGGCCTGTCACCGTTTCGGTAAGCAGCACATCCGGTTTTGCGGGGATTGCTTTTTGGCTGAGAGATAATATGAATATGGAAGTCGGAAAAGACAGCGAAATCGTCAAATTCATTAAAGAGTGGGTAGATAAGCAGTATGCCGATGGCAGAATTTCGATTATTTCCGATGCAGAGCTAAAGAAACTTGTTGAAGAGTATCAAAGCGGGAGGGGTTAACTCGTATGAAATATATCGGGAATTCCACGTTTGAAGACAGCACAGCTGCGCGTACACAGGTTTTTAAAGAGCTTGAAAAAGCGATTTTAAGCGGGGAGCTTGCGCCGGGGGACTCATTGGTTGAGATGAAACTCGCAGCGCAGATGGGGGTAAGCCGGACTCCGGTGCGCGAGGCCCTTTTACAACTGGAACTAGAAAGGCTTGTAAAACATATTCCGAACAGGGGTGCCGTAGTAGTCGGCATCTCTGAAAAAGATATTGAAGATATCTATACGTTAAGAATGCGAATTGAAGGACTTGCCGCAAGATGGGCTGCAGAGAAAATTACGGATGAAGAAATCGAAGACCTTCGCAGTATTGTTGAACTTCAGGAATTTTACCTGCAAAAGGGAGACGCCATACAAACCTGGCATCTTGATTCCAGATTCCATGAAATCGTAAACACGGCCTGCCGGAGCGGCCCGTTAAGACATACATTGTCAAGTTTTCATAACTATATTCAAAGCGCACGCCGTATTTCGCTTGAAATTCCGGATAGGGCAGCATTTTCTGTTTCGGAACATCGAAAAATTTTAGAAGCAATCAGCAAACGGGATATGGATCTATCGGAACAGGCAATGATAACACATATTTCCAATGCAAGAGATAAGTTTTTAAGCAGTGTAAGAACGCAGATGAATAAGAGTGAATAATTGACTTTTTCGTTTTAGTATGATATATTCGGCTTTTGATAACGTGGTCATGAAGGCTGCCGAATGAAAAGGGTTATTTTAATTCTGGGATGAACCCGGAAAAGAGGCTGCAAGATGCAGCTCTTTTCCGGGTCTTTTATTATAATGCCTGCTGAACAACTGCAAAATGACGCAGAGAGCGGCTTAAAGGTCATTTTTCAGTTGACATTATTAAAGTGTTTATAAGGTGATAAATAAAATGCATATACCTGATAATTATTTAAGCCCGTCTACATGCGCGGTTTTGGGTGCCGCCATGGTGCCTGTGTGGGCGACTGCAGGTAAGAAAGTAAAAGAAGAACTACCGAAAGCGAAAATGCCGATGCTGGGCATCGGCGCTGCGTTTTCATTTCTCATTATGATGTTTAATATACCGTTACCAGGAGGATCCACGGGACATGCTGTGGGGGGGACGTTGCTTGCCATATTGCTTGGTCCGTATTCCGCTTGTATATCCTTAACGGTCACATTGCTTATACAGGCGCTGCTTTTCGGAGATGGAGGAATTCTTGCATACGGCGCAAATTGTTTCAATATGGCCTTTGTTTTGCCCTTTCTTGGTTATTCTATTTATCGATTTATCAAAGATCGCATTCATTCTGAAAAAGGAGAAAAATTGGGCATTGTTCTAGGTTCGTATTTAGGAATCAACGCAGCGGCGTTTTTTGCGGCAGTGGAGTTTGGAATACAGCCGTTATTATTCCGGGACTCAACTGGGCAACCTCTTTATTGCCCATATCCTTTATCGGTGTCCATACCTGCGATGACAATTCCCCACCTGATCATCACGGGAATTGTAGAAGCTGTTTTTACATTGTTTATTTATATATTTATAAAAAAAGTTTCACCCGGAACCATTTATCAAGGAGAAAAACAAAAAACGAAAGCGATTTATGGTTTCATAATGGGTTTCATTTTTCTTACTCCTCTTGGATTGCTTGCAACAGGGACCGCCTGGGGAGAATGGAATATTCATGAATTAAAAACAATACTATCCGGCGGCAATACTTCGGGATTTATTCCGAAAGGGATGGCAAACGGGTTTGATTTTAAGAGCTTGCTGCCCGATTATTCGATCAGCGGCTTGCCTGAGATTACGGGATATATCCTATCGGCTGTTATCGGAGCCGCATTTTGCATTATTTTATATAAGGTGATAAGTAGCTTAATAAAGAACAAGTCAAGCAAAGAAGATCTATAAACCAAATGGATTTATAATAAGAGGTGATTTTGCTGGATTTTCATAATGAATACGTAACAATGCCCGATTGGCTTATGAAAAATGAAAATTACACACCTTTATCGGATAAAGACTCTTTTATTAATAAAAGCATTTTTTCATTATTAAAAGTTCTCACTAAAATTCGAATGCAAAGCAGTTATGCAGAAGAAAGAAACCTTGTAAACGTAAATTTCAGAGTGTTTTTTACCTTTGCATTAATTGTATTATTATCTTTATCCCGAAACCCTGTCTTTGTGTTGATCGTTATTACGTATTTGCTGCTGGTTTGCGCATTTATGCCGACTATTAAAATGATACAGATTTTAAGGTTTAGTATACTGGCGGCTTTGTTTGCCTGTATCATTCTTTTGCCGGCTTATTTGGGGGGAAATGCATACAGTTTTATTATGATACCATCCAAGGTCTTTGCGACTGTTATGGCCGTAAGCATTCTTTCGAGTTCGGCCAGATGGGATTCTATTATAAGCGAGCTAAAGAGATTCTATCTTCCGAATATCCTGATATTCGTTCTTGATATCACGATCAAATACATTGTTATGCTTGGAGAATTCTCTCTGAATATGCTTTACGCCTTAAAATTAAGGTCTGTAGGTAAAAACAGGAGCAAATATTCCTCCCTCTCCGGGGTGGCAGGAACGATGTTCTTAAAATCAAGAGAAATGTCTGAAGAAATGTACTGCGCTATGGAGTGCCGGGGGTTTACGGGAGAATATCACGTTTACAAGAAATTTAATATCCGGCTTGCAGACTTTTTTTATATTCTGATCAACGTCGGAATTGTTTTTAGTTTTATTATTTTTGGATGAGGTTAAAGATGATCGAGTTAAAAGAGGTGTATTATTCCTACCATGGGATTAACGCCATTCGAAATATCAGTCTGGAAATAAAAAATGGGGAAGCTGTCACATTGCTTGGACCGAATGGCAGCGGGAAATCAACACTGCTCAAGATCATAAACGGTCTCGTTTTTCCGCATCGCGGGGTTTATCGGTTCCAAAACGAAGACATTCATCAAAAAAGGTTACAGGACGATTCATTTTCAAAATCGTTTCATCAAAAGATAGGATTTATATTTCAGAACTCGGACTCACAGCTTTTTTGCTCCAATGTCTTTGATGAGATTGCGTTCGGACCAAGGCAGATGGGAATGACGGAAGACGAAGTTGATAAACGCGTTAACGACTGTATTGATTTGTTAAAGATACAGGAGATTATGAATAGGCAGCCATACCATTTAAGCGGAGGAGAAAAAAGAAAGGTAGCCATCGCCAGTGTTTTAGCCATGAACCCGGATGTGCTGACCTTGGACGAACCCATGAATGGATTGGATCCGAAAACAGGAAAATGGCTTGTTGAGTTTTTAAGATGCCTAAGCAGAGCGGGCAAAACAATTGTCGTATCAACCCATAACCTTGATTTCGCACGGAAGATTTCAAATAGGGCAATTTTGCTTAATGGTTCGCATTCTGTAGCGGCAGATTTGCCAACTGATAATCTGCTTGATAATATCGAACTGTTAAAAAAAGTGAATCTGTTGGACTAATAAATTACGGGGGTGCAGTATGGATCTAAAAACTTTTTTCTCTGAAAATCCGCGTTTTGGTCTGGCATTTTCGGGAGGTGTTGATTAATCT
>JANZZB010000010.1:12631-19211 GCA_026419635.1 Clostridiales bacterium
CTGTTATATGCCGCAAAAAAAGCCGGATGTGATGTACAGGCCTATTTTATTAAATCGCCCTTTCAACCTGAATTTGAACTATACGATGCGCTTCGTCTGGCGGAAGTACTTAACGTAACAATAAAAGTAGAAACATTTGACTCGCTGCTTGATAATCATGTCGTTGCGGAAAATCCGGCCCACCGCTGCTATCACTGTAAAAGAGCGCTGTTTTCTCTTCTTTGGAAACGTTGCGGTGCTGACGGTTACGATATACTTTGCGATGGTACAAATGCGTCCGATGAGGAAGGCGACCGACCCGGAATGAAAGCGCTTAGAGAGCTAAATGTACGTTCACCGCTGCGTGAATGCGGGCTTACAAAGTCGGAAATCCGCCGTCTTTCTAAAGAAGGCGGGCTTTTTACTCATGATAAACCGGCTTACGCTTGTCTTGCCACGCGCATACCTACCGGTATACCAATTACTTTATCTTTGCTTCAAAAAGTTGAACATGCGGAAAATGCATTGTTTGAAATGGGCTTTTCTGATTTTCGCGTACGTTATTTTGCAGGAGCCGCGAAACTTCAATTCCCTGAAAATCAGTATACAGAAGTGTTAAGAAATCGGGAGAAAATTGTACAAGTACTTGAATCGGATTTTCATAGCGTATTATTAGATTTGATACCCCGTTAGTTGAAATCGGAGGATAGAATATGGATCAAGATCGGGTGCTGGACCTGTTGAACAACGTGAAAAACGGTGTTGTTACACCGCAAGAAGCGTTGCTTAAGCTTAAAAAGGAGCCCTTTGAAAATTTGGGATATGCCAAAGTAGATCACCATCGTGGACTGCGTGTCGGCATTCCAGAAGTGATATATGGAAGCGGGAAAACGCCAAAGCAGATTATCGGAATTTTAACTGCTATAAAAAATCGCGGAGAACAAAACGCAATCATTACACGTTTGTTACCTGAAACTGCAGAGGCTGTGAACAAAGAGCTGCCAATCAAATATGATCCCGTGTCTGGTGTTGGCATATTTGGACAAAAAAAGCAGATTCAAACGACAGGAACCATCATCATTGCCACAGGCGGCACCAGCGACATGCCGATCGCGGAAGAAGCAGCGGTGGTGGCCGAAACACTTGGAAACAGTGTTGAACGGCTATATGATGTAGGCGTCGCCGGGCTACACCGCCTTCTTTCCAGTCTGGATGCGCTCATGAGTGCAAAAGTTGTCATAGCAATAGCCGGTATGGAAGGAGCGCTTGCTACCGTCATTGGAGGACTTGTGTCCTGCCCGGTTATCGCAGTACCCACAAGCGTCGGCTACGGCGCCAATTTTAACGGACTTTCCGCATTGCTTTCCATGCTCAATTCCTGTTCCAGTAATGTAAGCGTTGTCAACATTGATAATGGATTCGGGGCAGGTTATCTGGCCAGCATCATTAACCATATTGGAGAGGAAAAACAATGAAACTGTATTTGGAATGCAACATGGGTGCGGCTGGCGATATGCTGATGGCTGCGCTATCAGAACTTATACCAGACCGAAATGCGTTTGTGCAACAAATGAACAGTTTATTTCCGGAAGTCCATGTGGACTGTGCCCGCACCCAGAAGTGTGGAATTTTAGGCAGCAAAATTCGTGTTCTTGTCCGAGGGCAAGAAGAATCCAATGAAGATGTTTCCTCCGTTTGTCACACTGCATATGAAAAAAATACCTATCAAAGCAATGCTCAGCAAGAGCACGCCCATAAACATGGCAGCCATTTTTGTTACCGTGACATCTGCAATATAATCGGTGAACTTGATCTTCCTGACAAAGTGAAAGCGGATGCACTTCATGTCTATCGGCTAATCGGAGAAGCGGAATCAAAAGTTCATTCGGAACCTCTTGAACAAATACATTTCCATGAAGTTGGATCGTTAGATGCCGTAGTTGATGTAGTTGGCTGCTGTCTACTGCTTTATATGTTAAAACCAGATGATATATCTGCATCTCCGATCCATGTCGGCTCCGGCTTTGTACGGTGCTCACACGGGATTCTTCCGGTTCCCGCACCTGCAACGGCTTTGCTTTTGGAGGGTATACCGATTTACGGAGGAAAAATTAAAAGTGAACTTTGTACGCCGACGGGAGCTGCTCTTCTACGCCATTTTGTTCGCCATTTCGGAGAAATGGAGCAAATGAAGGTAAGTAAGATCGGATATGGAATGGGTACAAAAGATTTTGAAGCGCTAAACTGTGTCAGAGCCTTTTTATACGACTCGGTCGGAAGACAGGATGAAATCATAGAAATTTGCTGCAATCTTGATGACATGACGCCGGAAGCTTTAGGCTTTGCAATGGAGCAGCTTTTGGAAAATGGCGCGCTGGATGTATTTGTAACACCAATTCATATGAAAAAAAACCGTTCTGCAGTCATGTTGTCCTGTTTATGCAAACCGGGTGAAAAAGACCAGTTTGCAGACTTGATGCTGAAATGTACATCTACACTCGGAGTGCGTTTTCATAGTTATAGCCGAAATGTTTTGAGTAGTACATTTTATACAGTGGAAACGCCATACGGCGCTATTCGGATAAAATCTTCAGACGGTTACGGTGTTACAAAAAGAAAACCCGAATATGATGATGTTAAAAATGCCGCGCTGAAATTCGATGTCTCGTTTCACGAAGTTTATCAAAAGGCATTGGCTCAAATGTTGGAAACGGATCATTAATGAAAACTCCCCCGGCTTCGCCGGGGGAGTTGAGGCTGTCGAAAAAACTCGACAGCCTTTCGAGAGGGAATCCGATTCCCCCTCGATACTTCCCCAGGTGCGGACAAAACCTTTAGGTTTTGTCCAGTGTGTCCTCCGCCGGCACATGTCCGTCTGCGGACTAATCTTACGTTAAGGGGTTTTCACCCCTTAACAATCCCCAAAATTTTTTTTCAATACTCTGAACTCTCTCAGCTTCGCCGGGGAGTTTTTTATAAAAATCTGTTTTTTTGTTCAATTGCAGAAAAACGGGGAATAAAAATAATAATAAGCTTAATGTAACGAACGGGGGGATCGATAAATTGAAAAAGAAGTTTCTTGAAACAATATTTTTTATTTGTCGTTTTATTGCCCGTCATTTGACTCCTCGCTATGATGTTCGTTTATCGGAAAAAATAGACGGACCAGCGGTTTTTATTGTTCACCACCAAAATCTTTTTGGGCCGGTAACCAGTATGATTTGGTTCCCGTTGCATTTGCGTCCTTGGATTCTCGGGGCTTTTTATAAAATAAAAACATGTTTTCATCAATATTACGATTATACGTTTACCAAACGCTTTGGCATGCCGAAAGCGTTTGCCGCATTTGCCGCTGTTTTTGTGTCATTACTTGTACCTGTTTTTGTGCCGGTGGTAAAAGGAATTCCTGTTTTCCGCTGTTCCAGAGGGATTGTAAAGACTTACCGTTACAGTCTCGCTGCTTTGATGGATGGGGACAACTTATTAATCTGTCCAGATATTGACTATACGGATTCGAGTCCGGATATGGGGAAAATGTATCATGGCTTTCTTGATTTGGAGAAGTACTATATTAAGGAAACAGGAAGGCATCTGGCATTTGTTCCGCTACACATCAGCAAAAAAGCGCGCTGTATTTATGCCGGGAGAGCAATTTATTATGCGAATAATAATTTCAGACAAGAAAAAGAAGAAACCTTTCAGCGGTTAATACAAGAATTTCAACGTTTGGAAAAAGATATAGAGGAAATCGAAAACGTGCATAGCAGAAAATAATTAATGAAACAAAAGCCAGAATACTTCGTTAAAAACAAAACCCGTAAGCGCATTGCTTACGGGTTTTGGAATTCGGATTGCAAATTAAAAACTTAGATCAAGTTTTTGTCTATGTACTTTGCGAGTTTGCCCATGCAGTTTACATAGCATCCAAACTCGTTGTCATACCATCCAAATATTTTTGCATGGGTGACAGGCAGATTCATATCTTGATTTGCTTCAATGCCATGACGATGCATAGTATCGGAGCTAATAGAAATATAGCCGGTTCTTGTATGATTTTCAAGGCCTTCTATGATAATTGCCGCCGGGCAGCCCATTAAGTCCGTTGAAACATTCTGGTTTTCACTGAACATTAAAAGATCTTTTTGTGCACCGGCCGCGGCTTTACGATAAATATCATTGATAAAGTTATGATTAATAATAGGTTCTCCGTTTTCAGTATATTCAGTTTTGAATGTAAGATTTAATGAAATCAGAGAAACTGTGCTGGTTGGGACTCGGATGGAATCCGCCATAAAGCCGACTTTCTTGATTTCCGGGATAATCTCTTCCAGTGCAATAGCGGCGCCTGTCGAGGTCGGAATAATATTGTTAAAAATGGACCGGTTTCTTCTTAAATCTTTGCTTCCTGCTTTCGGGGGGGCATCCAATATGCTTTGGTTGTTCGTGGAAGCATGGACAGTGGTCATGGATGCGGTTATAATTTCCGATGTTTCTTTTGTATCGATTAAAGGCTTAACCATATGGGCAAGCCCCGTTGTAGTGCAGCTTGCTGCGGAGATGATATGATGTTTTAAGGGGTTGTATGTAGAATGATTGACTCCGTATACAAAGGTTGCACTGTCATCGGGAAGTTTTCTTGAGGTATCTTTAATCTTAAACGGTGCACTTGCAATAACTTTTTCTGCGCCGGATTCCAGGTGTCCTCTTAAGCTTCCCTTCGGATGATCGGCAGGAAGAGTTGGGTCTAAAAATACGCCCGTGCAATCGATTACCAGACGCACGCCCTCTTTTGCCCAATTGATCTCTATTGGATTTCTGGCTGTTTTTAGTATTTTAACAGGAATTCCACAGATTTCGATCAGACATTCTGCCTTGTCTAATATTTTTACGTCGCAGGATTTGCCGGTATATCCGAAAAGAAATTTATCAAGTGTTCCATAAGTGGAATCTGTTGTAAGATATTGAATAATATCTTCAATTCTCTTTCCTAATTCGCGGCCGGAATTGATTACGATACCGTCATAGTACTTTTGGGATAATTGATTCCATAGAGTCAATTTTCCGATTCTGCCGATACCATTGATGCCAAGTATTCTTTTGCTTTGAAATTTAATTTCCATAATTAAATTCCTCCTTATCTGATCCTTCTATTTATAATAAATATTATAGTTGCCCTCGTAGATGTTTCCGAGGCTGCCGTCGATGGATATAAGGTCTCCGGGCTTAAAGGAGTGCCCGTTTATTGTACATACTTTTTCCGATTCCTTAACACCAAGGCCTCTGCACTTCACTATGCACACTTTGCCTAAGCTAGCCGCCGTCACCGCAGCGTGAGAGGTAACCCCGCCTTTTGCGGTAATCAAGCCGTCACAAACAAAAAGCATCGGAATGTCATCAGGCACGGTGTCTGGTCGGACTAAGATGATTTTTGCGTCCGGATTTTTCTCCTTTAACTTATTCATATCGTCCATATCAAAGGCAAGTAAACCTGATAAAACTCCGCTGCTTACCCCGATGCCGCGTCCTACAAGTTTCATATCATTTGGAGACGGCATAAAACCGGAATAGGTTTTTATATTGTTTAGATTTTGATTTCGTGTCTGTAAAATGTATAGGCTTTCGGGACGATCCGACTCGAAGGTAAATTCAATTTCCTGGTGAACAAAGCCATGTTGTTCAATCAGCTTTTTTGCATACCGGTTTAGAACCTTGTAAATCTGGGGGAATCCGGATTCCAAAGACAAGCTGCTTTCATTATAATAATTTTTTCGCTGATACTCTGAAATCGGAAGCGTGTTTACGAGACCTGAAACAACATCTTCGCCTTGGCTGCAAAGGGCAAAGTCTCCGTACAGGTTTATTCCCGAATAGCCATTATACGGGCTGCTTGTAAATACAACGCCCGTACCGGAGTTTGAAGACAAATTGCCAAGCACCATTTTTTGTACAAGTACAGCGGTTCCCCATTCATCTGCAATCTGCATATGATTGCGGAAGGAAACGGAGCTGTCGGATGACCAGGAATCCAAAACGCAACGAATCGCTTGTTTAAGCTGCGAGAAAGGATCGCTTTCAATTTTTATGTAGTTATCCTCTAACACTTTTTTATAAGAATATGCAATTTCGCGCATGTGATCTTTTGTGAACTGAATTTTTAGCTCGACACCGCGGCGTTCCTTATGCTCATTCATGACTTCGTCAAAAATGTCTCTGTTTATTCCAAAAGACATACCCCAGCTTTGCAAGAACCGTCTGTAACAGTCCCAAGCAGTCCAGCCATATCCGGAAACCTTGCTGAGCGCTTCGGCGGTTTCATCATTCATGCCGACATTTAAGAACGTTTTCATGGCTCCGGGCAATGAAATAAAAGAGCCCGAACGGACAGAGAAGAATAAAGGATTATTAGGGTCTCCGTATTTCTTTTCAGTGGCCTGTTCAATAGAGGCAATATGACTTTCGATCATCCTGTCAAAATCCTGCTGCATATAAGGATGACTGAATATTGTATCGATATGTCTGAACGCTTCTGTAGTGATAACAAATCCCGGAGGAATGGGAAAACCGTATTGCGACATTTTTTTAAGGAACTATGCTTTTGCAC
>JANZZB010000114.1:0-4814 GCA_026419635.1 Clostridiales bacterium
GATTAAAACGCGCACGGGCAGCACGAGACGAATCGGTCCGCTATTTGGGGAAGGATTGCCCAGAATTTGCTGATGTAAACATTGCCAGCATTTAAACAAAAAAAACAGACTGCTTTTTAACAGTCTGTTTTATTGTTTTATTATTTTAAGACTCGAGAAACTGCTTTAGCTGCTGTACTGCTAATTGGATATAATCGTTTAATGGCAATTCTTTTGTGCCGGCAACAATTGTATTGCACTTATTTATAGGTATTAATATTTTACGTGCCTTGCTTTGAGAAACGGCCTGTGCCATTGCGGGGGTAATTTCACCCAAAAGTGAATTAGCAAGAACAATTCCAATCGGCCCGATAATAGCGTCAGCATCTTGGCTGTTAAATATAACAGGATTTTCCCCCGTCGCACCGATATCCGCCCCTGCTTTTAACATAACGGAAGTTGCGATGCTATTGGTTCCAAAAGCCATCAGCTCGTATTCGGGAAAACTTTTTTTTAAGCTTTCCACAATCAATTTTCCAATTTTCCCGCCCTGTCCGTCTATGATCATGATTTTCAAACGATTTGCCCCCTGTAAAGACGATAAGTAGCCCAAATCATATAAAAAATAATTTTACTAAATTGTTAATAAGATAATAATAACATTTTTTTTCAATGTATTGAAGATAAGAGCAAAATTGTTTTATAAAAAAGTCCGCAGGAGCTTCAAAGCCCCTGCGGTGAGGTTGTCGATAAAGTCGACAACCTTTCGAGAGGGAATCCAATTCCCCCTCGACCTTCCCCTCGGTGCGGACAAAACCGAAGGTTTTGTCCAGTGTGTCCTCCGGCGGCGCATGTCCGCCTGCGGACTAATCTTAAATTAAGGGGTTTCGACCCCTTAACAATCCCTAAATATACTTTTCGACAAGCTGTCCGCAGGAGCTTCAAAACCCCTGCGGTGTTTTATTATCCGCCTAGTGTGATATCCTGTTCCTGATACCATTCCAAAGCTTTATAAAACTGCTCCGGTTTAAAATCCGGCCACATTTCGTCCAGTACATAAAAATCAGCATAAATGGATTGAATCGGCAAAAATCCGCTTAACCGTCGTCTACCTCCCCATCGGATAATTAAGTCCATTCTTGATATATCGGAAGACGCGATATATTTTATAAGGTTGTCGTCTCCTAGTGGATTTTTGTTTTTTATAGGATAGTTTAAATCCCAGTTCCAACCGTAATTTACCAGGAAATTGACTTTCATAAGTCCGCGTCCGAATTTTACACGATTGGAAAAGGGAAGGAGTTCTTTTGGAAATAATGGAGACGCGGTATTTCCTACAATCAATAAGTCGGCATCTTTGTTTGCAAGATTCATAACAGCGTCAACACAGGCTTTTTGAAACGCTCTGGTCTGAACCGCAGGCCGTTTTGTGTTGTCGATTGTAAAACCGTACAAGGTCATCTCTTTGATTCCTAATTCGAGGCACATCTTATATAACTCAAATCCAGGTTCAATGCCGTACTGATAACCCTCTTCTTTTTCAAAACCGTTTCTTTGCGCCCATCGTCTGTTGCCGTCCGGAATAATGCCGATGTGCTGCGGCAGACGCTTAAAATTTGTCATATTTATTTTACTCCCCCGATTCAAGCACATTACGCTATTTGATATACTTGCTTATATTTGGGGGTTTTATACATCATTTACACACCGTAAAATGGACGTGAATTAAAAAATCTTTCGTTAGAACAATACTTAGTATAAAATTCATTGAAAAGATGTTAAAATAAATCAATATTAGCTTGAACATGGATCTAAACAGCATGTTTATTTAGGAGGGATTTTGGTGGGTCGAATAAAAGGCACATTTCAATTATTAACAAAAAGTCTGCTTCGCGCGGTTCTTCGCTTTCCTGTAACCGTCTTATGTCTTGTCGCGGCCGAGATTTTAATTTGTTATCTGATTTCTCTGCATTCTACTCCGCCATTAATAACGCAGAAACTTATTTTTACATTCTTGGTCGGCGCCGTACTTTCTATGGCAACACAGTTTGCGCTGGAACGGTTTGATCATATTAAAAAATTTTATTTTCTGATCTATGGATTGGCGATCCTATTGACGGCAGGATATTTTTTAATATTATGGCCGGCACCGGAAATCAGTGCAGAAATCGGTATTCGAACCTTTGTTGCAGTATTTGCAATGATCTGTGCGGTGTTATGGTTTCCGTCATATAAAGGGAAAACGGATTTTAACAAGGTTGCCTTAATTCACTTTAAGTCGGTATTTACGTCCTTGCTTTACGCAGCTGTTTTATCCGCTGGTGTGGCTGCAATTATAGCGGCAATTGATATTTTACTATTTAAGATCAATAACGATACGTATTCTTACGCAATGTCGGTGATCTGGGTTCTGTTTGCAACGATCTACTATCTATCGCTTCTTCCGGTTTTCAGCTCTGAGGAAGAATACGTAGTAGCAGTGATGCAGCGGGCTGAAAAATACCCGAAATTTCTCGAGATTCTTATATCCTATATTGCAATTCCGCTAGTCACTGCATATACAATGGTGCTGTTTGCGTATTTTATTAAAATACTTGTGACAATGCACTGGCCCTCAGGACAGCTGGGTCCTATGGTACTTGCTTATTCTGCTGCGGGACTTCTTATCTTTGTTCTTTCAAGTTTGCTTGAGAACCGTTTTGCAACAGCTTATCACAAAATTTTCCCTAAGGTTTTAATTCCGGTTGTGATCATGCAGCTTATCTCAGTGGGAATAAGACTAAATGCATACGGCGTAACCGAATCACGATATTATGTTGTATTATTCCGAATTTTTTCTATCACAGTCGGTATTTTGCTCAGCGTAAAGCCTTTGATACGAAACAGCATTATTGCGCTTTTGGCAGCGGGGTTCGCGATTTTTTCCATTATCCCGCCGGTAGACGCCTTTACAGTATCCCGAAACAGCCAGATTGGGAGAGTTGAAACGATATTGCAGTCTGAGGGGATATTAAAAGGTGGTAAACTGACTCCAAAAGAAAACGCTTCGGAGAAGACGAGAATAGAAATAACCAATATTCTATCCTATCTGAATTCACGCAGTTCACTAAAATATATTAAATGGCTGCCGAAAGATTTTAATATATACGAAGATATGCAAAAAACCTTTGGGTTTGAACCGGCTTATCCGAGTTACGGGGGAAATCCAGGAAAATATTATAATGCGTCGGTTGATACAAATATGCCGGTAAACATTTCCGGATATGATATATCCGTTTTAATCAATTCCGACCGGTATTCAAAAGATACTGGATCAAACATTAACTTTAAGGTGAGAAATATTGACTATCAGTTATCTGTAAAACGAATAAATAATGAGGATGCAAGAATATCGATTAAAAATACAGCGGGAACAGAACTGATTGGAACCGGACTTTACGAATTTGTAAAGGGGTTCTCTAGTACAGGCAATCTGGAGAAAAATATAATGCCGCCCGAAAAAATGACTTTGGATGTGACGAAAAACGGATATAAATTGAGGATTGTTTTTCAGTATCTCAGCGTAACTTCGGGGACCGGCACGGACGACGGGGCAGACTATTCCGCACTTGTGATGTTTGGCGCTCCTTAAACAAAAAAAGGCTGTCGAAAAACTCGACAGCCTTTTTTGTTTAATTAATCTTGTGTCTTTTTATCAATACTGCGAAAAATAAAATAGGAATAAACTGCCGGAACGAGAGCGAGTATGAAAACAGTACCTATTAATAACTCAAATAACAACTGTGCAGGCACGATAAAGGCGGAAACTGCGATTGCAAGGCCTCCCCAGAACCAGATGACGCCTGCCAAACGGTGTGTTTTGCGCCAGACTTCCTCATTAGCAAGTGTCCATGGCGTTTTTATTCCGACAAAATAATTATGCTTGAATTTCGGCATGAAATTGCCAATGACTGCAAAAAGGATTCCTATACCAGCCGGTATTAGAATTTGAACGGAAATGGAATCAGGGTGATAGGAACTATACAGCGTGACACCGATCATCATATCCATAAAAAGTACTAAAATAAGCCGTATGGCATAATACGCATTGTCGAATTTGGCATAATTTCTACGTTTAGGATCGATTTTAGGCATATATTTTAACAATAGGCAGATGCCGATATTCATAAGAGGAATAAAAAGCGCAGAAGAGCGTCCTCCCCAGGAATTGACTTGCCCTTTTATGTCCCAGTGCATCGGAATCCGATCAGGAAGAGAAGGATATAAATAAGCAGCAACAATTAGAGGGATGAATGCTAAAATCCAAATAAACATTTCTTTACGATTAATCTTTTTCATTTTGTTTACCACCTAACCCAGCAATCCAACCTAAAATTTCATCAATAACCGATAAATCAAGTTCATAATAAATGTTTTTTCCGACTTTCTCATCAGATATTAACCCCGAATCCCTTAAAACCGCTAAATGATGGGATACGGTTGCGGCAGTCATATTAAAATTTGAGGCAATTTCACCTGCTGTCAGACGGCCGTCTTTCAGTTTTTCAAGAATCTCGCGCCGGGTCTTATCAGAAAGTGCTTTAAATGTACCTTGAAATCCCACAGGAGTTTTCCCCTTCCTGCATTATATTTAGATGATCGTCTAAATATAATATACTGATTTAAAAGATTATTGTCAATAACCATTTTAAGCCATAGATCTTTTGAATAAAAAAAAGGAACTGCAGACAGGCAGCTCCGTAATGGTCATTATAAACTTATCATTTATGTAATCAGAAACGGTTGCGCAAGTCTCGGTCCTGTTCAGACCGGTGGTCGGAATAACGGGGATATCC
>JANZZB010000114.1:4824-5070 GCA_026419635.1 Clostridiales bacterium
GTGATCATGCATATGACGTCTCCGTTTTCTTCTTATTGGAATGATAATCGGAAAAAAGAATCTCATTTTTATACCTCCTTCCATTACACAATATGCAAATGATTCAAGTAGTGTGAGCTTTTTTGGACCGATTTGTTTTGATTTATAACGTTATTTCAAAATTTATCAATATGTTTCTTTTTTCATCAGAAATAAATAAATGTAAAATTGCAATACTATTTTCGAGGTGAATACGATGTCCAAGGA
>JANZZB010000115.1:0-1428 GCA_026419635.1 Clostridiales bacterium
GGTTTGCAGGTTAACGACCAAGGGCTTACGGACATTGACAATTTGTTTGTCGCAGGCGAGGCTGCCGGAGGAGTTCACGGAAGAAACCGGCTTATGGGAAACTCGCTTCTTGATGTAATCGTTTTCGGTAGGAACGCTGGTAAGAATGCATCAGCAAAGTGCAAGAATGTCAAGGCGGGTAAGCTGATGCTTGACCATGTTGATCAATTTGCAAACGAGATGGAAGATGCGAGAGTAACAAGCGATAAGGAGTCTCCGCTTTTGTTACCTACCTATACACATATACATAATAAATAAAAATTAATAAAAATTAAAAAAAAATTAAGGAGGAAGCAGATGTTGCGATGCATTTTTTCGCTTGATTTATGTAGAAAATGCGTGCTGCAGATGCAAAAATGTTATGGAAAATTTAGCTAGTATTTTTGAAACAATCATGATTATCAGTTTCGGTGTTTCGTGGCCGCTTTCTATTATGAGATCCTACCGCTCCCGCTCAACAAAAGGCAAAAGCCTGTTATTTATGTGTTTTATCTTTATCGGATATTTAAGCGGAATTACATCAAAATGCATTTCGGGTACATATAATCTCGCGTTCTGGTTTTATTTCCCAAACGTCGTTATGGTCGCAACCGATATTTGTCTGTATTTCCGCAACAGGAGAATTGAAAAATCCGGCAGCCTGATTAAATAAGTTTTTCTTGAATAAAGAGCAAAAATGTTCGTTATAAGAAAGAGAGTAAAGGTGTATGGAAACGCTGTTTAGAAAAGAAAGCGATTCTATCGGAACGATGGACATTCCGGCAGATGCCTATTACGGCGTGCAGTCGTTGCGGGCAAAGTACAATTTTCCAATTACCGGCAACTTTTTGCATCCGCTGTTTATATGCAACATGGCAAAAGTGAAAAAGGCGGCTGCAATAACCAACAAAACAACAGGCAAGCTTTTACCCAACATCGCCGATGCAATTATTGAAGCCTGCGATGAAATCATATCAAAGAAACTTTACGACCATTTTATCGTGGACGCCATTCAGGGCGGCGCAGGCACCTCCGCTAATATGAATGCAAATGAAGTAATTGCAAACCGCGCTATTGAGATTTTGGGCGGAACGAAGGGTGACTACTCGATTGTACATCCAAATGACCATGTGAACATGGCCCAGTCCACAAACGACATCATACCGACCTCGGGAAAAATTACGGTACTTGAGTTGATCGATCCACTGGTTTTTCAACTTACCCGTCTCGTTGAAGCTCTTATGAAAAAGTCCGAGGAATTTGACAAGGTCTTAAAGATTGGTAGAACGCAGCTGCAGGACGCCGTTCCCATGAGGCTTGGACAGTCGTTTCATGCCTTTGCATCCGTAATCAAGCGGGATGTTCGTCGGCTAAATGAAGTGAAAAAAGAGATGTATTCGGTGAATCTCG
>JANZZB010000115.1:1438-5057 GCA_026419635.1 Clostridiales bacterium
ACCGCTATTGGCAGCGCCATTAATGTTGATCCCGAATACTTAAATCATGTTGTAAAGAATTTAAGCATTATAACCGGCTACCCGCTGAAGAGGGCGGAAGATCTATTTGATGCAACGGAGAATCTTGACGGTTTTGTAACCGTGTCCGCTACGCTGAAAACCTGCGCGGTCAATCTGTCCAAGATCTGCAACGATTTGCGCTTGCTGTCCAGCGGGCCGCGCGCAGGGTTGGGTGAAATTACGCTTCCTCCCAAGCAAAACGGCAGCTCGATTATGCCAGGAAAGATCAATCCTGTTATTCCGGAAGTGGTGACACAGGTGGCATTTAATGTAATCGGCAGCGATGTTACAATTACAATGGCGGCTGAAGCGGGACAAATGGAACTGAATGCTTTTGAACCTGTCATCTTTTACAATATTTTTAACGGTCTAAATGCAATGACCGGAGCAGTTAAAACTCTGGTGGATAATTGTGTTACGGGGATCATTGCTAATGAGGATCGTTGCAAGCAACTGCTTAATTCCAGCGTGGGAATATCCACTGCCCTTTGTCCGCATATCGGTTACAAAAAATCCGCGGAGATTGCAAAAAAATCTTTAAAAACAGGCACTCCAGTCCGTGAACTGGTTCTTAAGGAAGATTTAGTTAAGGAAAAAATGCTTGATAAGATATTGGATCCCTATGCAATGACGGATCCATATAAACGCGCGTTATAAAAATTATGGTCTTCTAACATGCAATAAAAGCAGAAACCCCAGAGCCTTAATGGTTCTGGGGTTTTTGCATACAAATCCATGCGCTTCTTGTATTTGATTGGAAGCTTAGTTTGACGTTGCAATGATCTTCTTGTAAAATAAATTGAGTAAAACATATTATTTAGGAGTTATCTATGTCCATATACGAAAAAATCAACGATATTCTAATCTACGAAGATTTAATCCAATGCGGGCATAAGCTTATTGGCTTTGCAGATGCCGCGCGCGGTGAAAATAACAGAGCCGCCATCGTCAAACATTTTTACGAGAGCTTAACGGAAAATGCACTATCCAATTACGAAATTGATCCTGATCATGCCCGTTACCAGATTTTTAGTGGCAGAGAAGCAGTAGTATTATTTTTATTATTAAATTTACCCGGTATGGAGTCTCCGGTAAAGACATTGGACAATATAAAAGCGTTGGGAGAACGTATTATTTCTGAGTTCGTGTTACCAGTAGGGAAAAGAATTGGTCAAACTCAAATTGAAGAAATTATAAATTATTTAGATAAAAAATTTAACTTCTCTCAAAAAGTGTTTTCGGGCCATAAAGCAATGTTTTTGATGATGGATTACAGCAATTTAATACGAAACGGCGAATGCATCATGCTGCAGGATAAAGATAACAAATTAAGTCATCATATATGCCTCTATAACTTGAAAACGAATGATGAAAAGTCGCCAGAGCCTGCTGCAGTTTTCTTTCATGAATTAGGGCGTGCTTTACACGGAAGTTATGCTGGCACAATTGAATTTGTTCCGCCGGGTCTTTTAAAGCTTCTCAAAGAGCTTTGTTTTCCCAACATTTACACCATTCCTCCGGCAGAACAGTGTAAGATATTAGCGGATGTTTTATCCGTTGGATTAATGTATGAAAGCCCATATTCTGTGTATGATCCGTTCGAATATATGCATAACGACGATAAACAGGTATTTTCAGAGATTGCAAAAATGATGATTGATGTTTGCAATCAGCGAAATAAGTAAAGCTAATATAAAAAAATATTTAATAAAAACCCATACACAAATAAAGGTATGGGTTGACAATAAAAACATTTAACTAAAAATAAATTTGATACGCAAAAATTGCCGCCGCAGCTGATCCAATTATGTTAAAGACCATATCCATATCTGTATCTTTAAGACCTTTTTGCATAAAAGTTTTATGAAGAGAATCCATTGTAAATTCAAAAACTTCAAATATAGAACCGATACCGGTGCCTAAAAAGAAAATGAATAAGGCACGAAACAATTTTGAACCGCCAGGATCGGTTATATTACCGATAATAAAATAAGTGAATAGCGAAATAGAAAACGTTCCAAATGCGTGCAGGTATTTGTCAAATGTTTTTGAACGGTTATAGAGATTTAAGTGATCGCCGACAAAGCTATGGAGAAACGACGCAATTAAAGGCAGCAACATTATAAAATAGGGAACATGTATGATCGATCGGATTTTTAGATACAATATAAAACTAAAAAATCCTAAAATAGCAACTGCTGAAATCGCGATAAATTGATGTTTCTTTTTAAGCGAATCGATAATAATGTATATTTGAATAAAACAAAATATTGCAAATGAGAGGAAAAAAATTTCTCTCATATAGTTGCCCCTTTCTGAACAGTTTTCTAAATATATATTATAAAAGGAAGTCTTTTACGACTTTCTTTTGTCCATGGATCAAGTTCATAAAATGTAATGTTAAAATAGTGCCCCAAAAAATGATTTGATATTCTAAGAACAAAAGGAAAATAAAATTGTTTTACGTCCGAATATCTAAAAACTGATAGATATTGTTCTTTCGTAGACGAGCAAAAAACGTCATTTCAATTAAGACGGGGAAGATACTCATAGCAGGCATAGAATACGAAAATTAATTTTTTATGCCTAAATTTTTAAAAAAAGGAAAACTACCCCAAAAAAATCAAATTTTTCCACGAATACTTATAATGCGATAGTAAATCTCCGATAAAGGCAAACCTTGCGAAAGCATGGGACGCAAAGCTACGGGTCTAATGTTTTTACTATGACAGCCGGGCTGCCGAAGAGGGAACTGAAAAAAACTGTGTAATTTAATGCAGTTTTTTCTGCGGAGATGAAAAACGACATCAAAAGAAAAGAGAGGAAGTAAAAATGAAAAAACTGTTGTCGCTTATTTTAACCCTTGTACTTGTTGTATCGTTATCTTCCGCCGCGTTTGCCGTTTCGGAGAAAAGCAACGGGAAAAATACGAAAACAACGTCTTCGCAGGAAAAAAAGGAAAGTACCGGCCTTATTAATCAGTTTAGAACGGAATTAAGCACACAAAAGAAAGAAGCAATTCGTGAGAAATCCAGCATAAACCGTGAATTAGAGCAGGCACAGATTGAATATGATGCGCTTGTGGCAGCGGGAGATACTGCGGGCGCGGATGCAAAACTAGCAAGTATCAACGATTTAAAAACGCAGATAGCCGATTTGAATACACAGATTAAAGAAATTAATAAAGAACGATTCATGGTTGCTAAAACGTTGTACACAAGCGAAGAACTCAAAAAGTTTCAAAATGCAGCCGAATTGATTAACCAAATGTATGCAGATGCAAACACATTGCAGGCAGGATCGGTTATTATCAAAAACAATATCATTAAATTTGACGCGCCTCCCTACATCAAAGGAGGAAAAACGGTTGTTCCGGTCAGAGCGATTACTGAAGGGCTTGGAGCGGAAGTGACTTATGATGCGGCAACCAAAACGGTTACGATTACGAAAGATACAATCGTTGTCAAACTGACCGTTGGAAGCAAAACAGCTGATGTAAATGGTGTTGCGACCAATTTAGACGCTACAGCCCCGATCACTTGCTCGAGAACCTACGTGC
>JANZZB010000116.1 GCA_026419635.1 Clostridiales bacterium
GAAGAAGGGATACATAAAGATAAGCTGTGACAAGTTTTAAGGAAACGGAAGTCAACGAAAGGAAAATACTCCATTTTACAAGTCCGGATTGAACAAGCATACCATTTAATATAGTAAAAAAACTATAGGTAGCAAACATAAATGCACCGGCAACCCAAGTTAAATCACCGCTTATAAGATATGCCAAAAGGCAAAGAATGCAAATGATTCCGCAAATACAAAGATAAGAGCTGACGAGCGTGGAATAACACTCTCTGCCTGAATCTTTCCTGAGCTCGTCCCCGATATAGCGAACGGCAGCATTTGCAAGCCAAGATGCGGAAATCAAATAGGCAACAAGCATTGTTGTATTAATAATTTGAAATGATCCGTAAGCTTCTGGCAAAAAGAGTTTTGTGTAAAAGGCGGTAGTAGCCATTACAATTAAACCCTCTAATACTTTTGCAGGAAGAAAAAGAAAAGCGTCTTTTGCCATCCGACCTTTACCCAATAGAAAAGCATCCCCTAATCTTATATTTCTTAATACTTTATAAAATTTTTTGTTTGCAATTGTCAGCAGGCTGCTTTATTGTAAGAACGATTATCATAATTCAATCAAATAGCCCTGATTGACCTATAGTTTCTGTTATAATATAATGTATATATTACCAACTCTGTCGAAGTTTAGGGCTTACAGTAATATAGGGCAAGAGCGCAATACATTATATATCAAATTTTTTAATAATACCATATCATTTTTTAATATTTGCCCAATTTAATATTATACGGCGTACCGCTCGCTTTGTAAGCGGAAACCGCAGTGTATATTGGCTTCTTAAAAGAAATAGAAAACCAATATTAAACGGTTATGGAGCTTATATGAAAATCATTCATCTCGCCGGAGGCGGCGATACGGGCGGTGCAAAAACACATATTATTACACTTTTGAAAGAACTTTCAAAAGAGAATGATGTTATGCTCATTAGTCTGCGCAGCGGATCATTTGCACGTTCTGCGATAGAGGAAGGAATTCCGACTATTGTTATCAAGAATCCTTTTGTTATCAAAACCGTGTTAAAACTTGTGAAAACCATGAAAGAGTTTACGCCTGAAGTTCTTCACTGCCATGGTTCCAGAGCAAACATGATGGGTGCAATTATAAAACTATTTTACAATGTTCCCGTTGTAACGACGGTTCATTCGGATTATCGCCTTGATTATATGCATAGCCGGCTAAAACAGATGACTTTTGGGACGATTAATGCAATTGCTCTACGCTTTATCGATTATTATACAGCAGTTGCATCGCGGACGGCGGACATGCTGATAAGCCGCGGGTTTGATCCTGAACGTATTTTTACAATTTATAATTGTATTGACTTTTCAAAACCCAAAACAGTTGTTGACAAAAAATCATACCTTCAAAAGCTGGGGCTTCATTATGAGGACGACGACGTAATTGTTTCCGTTGCAGCCCGGCTAAATCCTGTCAAAGATCTTGGCACGCTTATACGGGCTGTAAAAATCGCCTCAGGAAAAAACCCGCATATTAAGCTGATGATTGCAGGAGAGGGCGACGATAAAAAGAAACTGAAAGAACTTACAAAACGCCTTAAGATTGAAGACCGCGTTTGTTTTGCAGGCTGGGTGCCCGAAATTGATCAGTTTTTTGCCGCGAGTGATATTACTGTCATTTCCTCGCTTTCAGAGACCTTTCCGTATTCCATTACGGAAGGCGTCCGCGAGGGGTGTGCTGCCATATCATCAGATGTAGGCGGAATGTCGGACTTGATAGAACATGGAAGAGGCGGATTTATTTTTCAGCCGGGAGATGTTGATGCGCTGGCTGATTATCTGTATCAAATGTGTTCGGACAATGATCTTCGCAAAAAGCTTGCAGACCATTTATATGAAAAAGCATCAAACGAATTTTCCATTGACCGGATGAAAAATACGCAGATTTCCATTTACAAAAATCTGATCCGAAATTATAAAAAGACCAAAAATAAAAAAAGGTATGGAGTCATGATCTGCGGAGCATACGGACGGGGCAATGCGGGAGATGATGCCATATTAAAGGCTGTCGTGAACACAATGCGCGTTTTGGATCCGGATATGCCGATCTACGTTATGTCAAGAAATCCCTTAGAGACAAAGCTTGTAAACAGGGTTAATTCATTTTACATTTTTCACGTGTTTACTTTTTTAAGAAAGCTTTATAAGTGTTCGCTTTTTATTAATGGCGGAGGAAGTTTAATTCAGGACGTTACTTCAAACCGTTCTCTTTACTATTATTTATTTACCCTGTATATGGCAAAGCTTTTATCATGCCATGTTCTTATGTATGGATGCGGGATCGGTCCGGTATTTAAAGAAGCAAACCGAAAGATTGCGTCTTATGTTCTGAATCGTTCAGTGGATATTATTACTCTGCGCGAGGATACCTCGCTAGAAGAATTGAAGAGTCTCGGCGTTAACCGTCCGAAAATAAGTTTGGCGGCGGATTCCGCAATCAATCTGGCACAGGCTGATGCAGACGAAACCGATGCATATTTTGATCAGGAAGGAATTCCAAAGGACGGGCATTACATTTGTTTTGCTTTGCGCGAATGGAAAAATCTTGACCGTTCATCAGAGATTGCAAAGGCCGCTGATTATGCTTACGAAAAATACGGACTTGTACCGGTGTTTTTAGCCGCAGAATTTCCAAAGGATATTGCGCCAGCTGAGCGAGTAGCGGAAAAAATGAAAGCTCCTCATTATGTTTTAAGAAAACCAAGAACTGTTGAAGTTACAATTGCCATACTGCGTCGTATGGATCTTGTATGCGCAATGCGGCTCCACGCACTCGTCTTTTCTGCTTCTGCAGAAATTCCGGTCATTGCGATGTCTTATGACGTTAAGGTGTCGGGATTTATGAAATATATCGGTTCGGATCTTTGCCTCTCATTTGAAACGCTGGAAGCCGATAAATTATGCAATTTAATAGATCGGGCATTGTCAGGAGATTTCGGCGGAAAAGTGAAAAACAGTTCAAAAATGTTGAGAGAACGCGAGAAAATAAATGAACAAGCGGCAAAAGAACTTTTAAGGCTCCCTTGACCGGTAAGTATAATTACAAACATAATACAAAAAAACTAAAAAAGGCGAACCGCTCGCCTGTAACAGTGGTCTCCGCGGCAAATGCCGAAATTTTTATAAACCATATTGTATTTAGTTCGGCTTATTTTTATTCTGCGGTGGATGGAGAACTTTCAATGAACCAAATCGTATGCCTTTCCACTTCGAATTTCAACCCTTTTCCAACAAGAAAACAAAATGTGATGAAACGTTTGAAAGAATCCAAAATCCTCTATTTTGACCCCCCGGTTTCGATTTTGGCGCCTTTTAAGGATCATTCTGCCCGTGAACGGATTTTTGCATATAAAAAAGAGGGGGAAAAGGTGACGGATTCTATTACGGTATATGCAATGCCGCCGGTGCTTCCGTTTTATAATAAGTTTCGTTTTATAAACCGAGTCAATCAATGGACGCTGTCGCGGTTTGTTAAGAAAAAAATGAAGCTTCATCAGTTTCAAAAGCCTGTTTTGTGGTGTTATTCTCCATCAAGCTGCGATATTATTGCAAAAATTCCAAAGAGAGCACTGGTATACGATTGCGTCGACCGCCATTCGGCGTATCAAGGTATGATCACTCCGGCTGTAGTCGATAAGATGGAGCAAGATCTTGCTAAAAAAGCAGACATGGTTTTTTCTACGGCTGCAGGACTGCATGAAACTTTGTCAGTATATAATCAAAATGCGGTGTTGATTCCAAACGGTGCAGCATTCGAAATATTCTCCAAGGCCGCAGAGGGTGGTTTGGAAACTCCGAAGGAATTGTCGGGACTGAGCGGCAAAATATTTGGATTTGTGGGTATGCTTCAGGAATGCATTAATTATGATTGGCTTGAGGCACTTGCAAAAGCCTGCCCGAATGATCATTTGGTTTTTATTGGTAAGCCTCTTCCAGGCGTTGATCTTTCTCGTTTTGATTGCTACAAGAACGTCCATTTCCTTGGATTAAAAAAACAAGCGGAGCTTCCGGCTTATTTATCAAAATTTGACGTTTGCTTAAACCCGTTCCGATCTGGCGCGCTATCCAAAGATGTGAGCCCGCTAAAATTTTATGAATACCTTGCAACCGGAAAACCGGTTGTAACTGCGCCAGAACCCCTTCAGGTTCTGGATTACAGGGATGTTATTTATCTTGCTGACAGTGAAGAAGAATTTATTAAACAATGTATCCTTGCAGCAGGGGAAGAGAACGTGGATCTGCGCACAAAGCGGATGGGTTATGGAAAAGAGTGCTCCTGGGATGCAAGGGTTAATAAGATGGAGGAAGAATTGAAAAAACGCAAAATTTTCTAGGAAACTGCTTTACACGGAGAGAAGAACAAAAATGGATCTTTACGCAAAAGGGCGGTATGTTAAACCGGAACTAAAGACCAAGTTAGAAAAATGCTGCCCTTCGTTCTAGCAGATCAGTTTTTAGTTGTTTGTTTAGGTATTGTCATTCCGTGAAAATGAACACTTTCTACTTTGATAGATTGGTTTTTTTTGTCCGAATGACAAAGTTTTTGGTTTTTTGATAAGGCAACTTGTAAAAAAACGACTGATGTATTAAAATAATGATGTATTTTGTGACGGGAGGTACGGCCTATGAGAATTCCGACCCTTTATCGCAATGGGGAAAACAGCACTTCTTCTTGTGCTGAGGCCGTATCTTGCAATAAGATAACGGAATAAGTGCATCAATGCGGGGCATCCATGGGGGTGCCCCGCAGATTTTACGGGAGGTTTTTTCAGAAAATGAAAGTTGCAGTTATAATGGGCTCCAATTCCGACTTGAAAGTGGCAACTGCTTCCTCTCGGGTTTTGAGTGCCCCGGTGCCACTGGATGACCAATTGCACCCAACGGTCAACCCCAGAACGCTGCCGAGTGCGCAGCACAGCACAGCCG
>JANZZB010000117.1 GCA_026419635.1 Clostridiales bacterium
CCATGCTGGCCGCCATACCAATACAGATGGTTGATACATCAGCCTTGATGTACTGCATCGTATCGTAAATCGCCATACCGGATGTTACGGAACCACCGGGGCTGTTGATATAGAAATTAATATCCTTGTCGGGGTCCTGCGCTTCCAGATAAAGCAGCTGGGCTACTACTAGGCTTGCAGTAACATCGTTTACCTCTTCAGAGAGAAACACAATACGATCATTTAGCAGTCTGGAATAAATATCATAAGAACGTTCTCCGCGATTGGTCTGCTCGACTACCATCGGGACCAGACTTGATTGAATAGAACTCGATGTAAGATTCATATACAGTTCCTCCTTATTTCATCACAATTAGAATTATTCACGATCTCAATCTTTTTTAGTCGTCTTTTTTTCAGTTGTTGATTTTTTTGCTGTGGTACTTTTTTTCGCAGCCGGTTTTTTTTCAGTGTCCGATTTTTTATCTGTATCCGTATTCTCGCCTTCTGCCGGTTTTACCGAAGTAGCGCTGTCACGAATCAGGTCGACTGTGCGGTTTACGACCAGTTCATTTTTCAGAGTATCAGCAGTCAGGAATTCTTTTACTTTGGAAACTTCCATATTATATTTTTCTGCAACATTCGTGTATTCCTTCTCCAGCTCCTCGTCCGAAGCCGTTATTCCTTCCAGTTCGCTGATTTTCTGTAAAGCAAGCATGGTTTTAACCTGACGCTCTGCCTGAGGTTTAAAGATTGTTCTGAAGGACTCAATATCAAGCTGGTTCATTTTCAAATATGCATCGAGTTGCATTCCCTGCATCTGTAGCTTGTAAGCATAGTCTTCCATGATTTGATCAAGCTGGCGCTCGTACATCGCTTCCGGAATTTCAACTTCCATGCCCTCAAGAATCTGATCGATGATTTTTTCCTCAAACTCGCCGTTTGCATTTCTTTCTCTCTGCTCGAGAAGTTTTTTCTTCAGATCTTCCTTTAACGCATCCAGTGCGTCAAATTCGGAAACATCCTTCGCAAATTCGTCGTCAAGCGCGGGAAGGATGGTTTCTTTTACTTCAAGTACCTTGCACTTAAATACGGCATCTTTTCCTGCAAGATCTTTAGCATGATATTCTTCCGGGAAGGTTACTTTTACATCTACTTCGGAATTCGGCATTGCGCCGATCAGCTGATCTTCAAAGCCGGGAATAAACTGCCCGTCTCCAATAACAAGCGGATGGGATTGGCCTTTTCCGCCCTCAAACGGGACACCGTCGACAAAACCTTCAAAATCAATAACAGCCGTATCGCCTTTTTGCACAGCGCGGTCTTTAGTTTCAATTCTAGCTACACGTTTTTGCAAACGCTCAAGCTCGCCGGCAATGTCCTCATCAGTAACGTTGACTTCGCGTTTTTCCGCTGTAAGTCCTTTATATTGTGAAAGTTTCACTTCCGGTCTGACCGGAACTTTTGCAATGAAAACATACCCGTCACCGTTTTCATCAATTTCTTTTATATCAACATCAGCGCGGCCAACAACATCAAGCTTTGATTCTTCCACTGCGCTATCATACGCTTCGGGATAGCTTAAGTTGATTGCGTCTTCAAAAAATATGCCACGGCCGTATAATTTTTCAATCATTTTAAGGGGCGCTTTGCCCTTGCGGAAACCGGGAACATTAAACTTTCCGATATTTTTGCGGTATGCTTTTTCAATAGCGGCTTCAAATTCTTCTTTTGACACCGCGATCTCAAGTTCGACTATACTTTTTTCTAGCTTTTCAACTTTGTTTAGCTTCATTCTGAATTTTCTCCTCTGTAATCATTATAATCCGGTCTATTTTACCAGAATTCCGGGCAAAATTCCAGCATTTTTTTTTGTTTTTCTAAGGGAGAATCAGCACCGGCATAAAATTAACGGCGTCAGCGGCGACAAGCCGGAACTCGATTCCGTCGATGATGCCTTCCTTTGCCAGCTTATGGCTACCGCCGTGCAAATGACCATAAAAACATTTGGAAACCTTGTATTTTTTTAATATTGATAATAATTCATCGCAACAATAATTCTTGCATAGGGGCGGGTAATGTAAAAACACATATATTTGCTCTGCATCCGATAAACTGGCTGCATTCAACGAGGCTTCAAGACGTAATAGTTCACGGCGAAAAATTTTTTTATTGTGTTCAGTGCCGTTGTCCTCTTCGTAAAACCAGCCCCGTGTACCGCAAAGCGCGATATTTTCGTAATTAAAATAATTATTATAAATAAAATCAATGTTTTTTAAACAGTTCTCTTCAAGAAAGCGCTTCATTTTGGCAATCGTGTTCCACCAAAGATCATGATTCCCTTTAACAATTAATTTTTTTGCAGGTAAATTCGAAAGAAGCTGAAAATCCGCTAAGGCTTCGTCTAAATTAATACCCCAAGATACATCACCCGCAATGACAATTATATCGTCATCGTGAAGCGTTTTATTAAAATTTGTTTTTATTTTTTCAGTATAGTTGTCCCAAGCTCCTCCAAAAATATCCATCGGCTTATTGACACTTTCTGAAAGATGCAAATCGGCAATTGTAAAAAGCGCCATTATTTAGCTGTTCCTTTTCATAAAAAAAATTTTTTTCAGGATTATAATGATTGTTTGGAACAAAAAATAATCTAGAAAGGAGTTGAACGAATTTGAAAAAAGTAAGTGAAAACGCACCGCAGGATATTTTTTGTTCAGCAGTAAAATGCAGATATAACGAAAATGGAACAAAATGTATAGCTGAAAAAATTGCCGTCGGAAACGCATATGCAACTCGCCCGAGTGATACTCAGTGCGAGACTTATACCGATAAATAAGGTAAACATCTTATCCAAAAATAGAATGCGGTGAGGCGAAATGATCGTTGCACCGCATGATCTACCCCAACGAATATACTATTCGTTGGGGTAGTATAATCTTTGCTTATCAGCTTTGATAGTTTGCTTTGAATCTAAAATTTATAAATTGAGCAGTTCAAAAACAGCGTCTTTAATTTTATCTTTTGCAACCGATTTTGAGAACCGTTCAGGAAGACCTGCCAAAGAAGAAAGAGGCACAGGCGCTTTTGTATTGGTAATATCCGATAATTTTTGAATTAATTCAAGACCGTCCCCCGATGTCTTTACATTAAGTGCTTCCAGTACGCTTTTACAGAACTTAAAGGGACTTGCAGTCGAAGCAATAACTGTTTTTGTCATATCACCCGTTTGCGCTTTATAATCCCTGTATACTTTAATTCCCACCGCCGTATGTGTGTCGCACAGATAAGCGTTTTCTTGATAAACGGATGCGATGGTATCTTTTGTTTGTTGATCGTCGCAAGATCCGGCGGAAACTAAATTGGAAATCAGCTTTGAAATTTCATCTTTTAAACGATATTCGCCTTTTTCTCGGAGGCTTTGCATTAATTCTGCCACCAATACGGTATTATGTTCCGAAGCGTAATATAAAAGACGCTCTAAATTACTTGAAATCAAGATATCCATTGAAGGTGATGAAGTGGAATAGAAATCTCGCTTAGCATCATAGACATTAGATTCGAAAAAGTCGGTGAGTACTCTGTTTTTATTTGAAGCGCAAATCAAGCGGTTTATAGGAAGTCCCATTTCTTTTGCAAAATAAGCTGCAAGAATGTTTCCGAAATTACCTGTCGGGACACAGACATTAATCTGATCGCCGATTTTAATTTCGTCTTGATTTACTAAATCACAATAAGCAGAAATATAGTAAACAATTTGCGGAGCAAGACGACCCCAGTTAATTGAGTTTGCTGAACTAAAAAATAGATTTTTATTGTTTGCCTGCTTGCGTATGTCTTCATTCGTGAATATTGATTTAACTGCCGTTTGAGCGTCGTCAAAATTTCCCTCTATCGCGCACACACCGACGTTATTTCCTTTTTGCGTCGTCATTTGCAGCTTCTGGATCTCGCTTACACCGCCGTTTGGATAAAAGACAATAATTTTTGTACCTTTGACATCCGCAAACCCTTCAAGCGCCGCTTTTCCGGTATCACCGGATGTCGCAACCAGGATACATACTTCGCGCTGTTCATTTATCTTCTTTAAAGAAGCGGTCATAAGATGCGGCAGGATTTGAAGTGCCATATCCTTAAAAGCAGATGTCGGGCCGTGCCAAAGCTCCAGCAGATATTCGCCGGTCGAGAGTTTTTTTACTGGGGCAACGGCAGGATCATCAAAACGATCGGAAGAATAAGCGGCCTTCGTAAAACCTTGGAGCTCGTCAGAAGTAAAATCGTCGAGATACAGGTGAAGAATTTCAGCGGCCCTTTGCTGATAATTCATTTTACAGTAGCGAACGATGTCTTCATTTGATATTTTTGGGATGACAACAGGTGTATACAGTCCGCCGTCTGGCGCAATTCCGGTTGCAATTGCTTTTGCGGCCGATACTTTTTCATTGCTGTTTCTTGTACTTGCATAATCCATTTTTTGTTTCATTCCTTTTTAGGTTACATCTGTTTCGGCGTTCTACGCCGGCTTTTCATTTCCGCTTGAAATGTATTTTATCAAAAGTTTCGCATTTTTGCTTTACTAATTTAAATTTTTTTCAATAAATCGAGACATATTACCGTAAAAAATATTGTCAATAAGCGATTTCTTATAATTTCGTTTTATAAGCGCATCGTATAGCTTAGTCAGATCTGATATGGATTCAATGCCATCGGGCAGACTGTCACAGCCGTCAAAATCACACCCAAGCGCTAAGATATGTTCGCCACCTATAGATAAAATGTGGTCAATGTGGCGCACAATCGTATCAATCGAACACTTTTCGAGTTTGCTCGTTAAAAATTCAGTATAAAGATTGATGCCGCAGATTCCTCCCCGATGAATTAAAATTCTTAGTTGCTCATTTGTTAAATTTCTTCTATGTTCGTATACCGCTCTTG
>JANZZB010000118.1 GCA_026419635.1 Clostridiales bacterium
CTCACTATGGAGTTAACAAACGATGAGAAGATCGATAGTCTGAAAAAACAGGTTGATTCTGTCGTAAAACGGCATGATCCTGAGGTTGTGATCAATGAAAAGGAAATTGCACAACCGGGAAAAAAGGTGCTTTATTTTACTGGTTTGAGCTGTGCAGACTGTGCGCACAAAATTGAAAACCGGGTTCGCAGCATCGATGGAGTCAAGGAAGCCACAATGAACTTTATCGCACAAAAAATGACAATTGAGGCGATTGATAAAAAGGAATTGCCGCGAATTATTCGAAGTGCATCTCAAATTGCAATGGATATTGAATCAGGAATACAGATTTCATATACGGAAAAAAAGTCGGAGACTAATCCGTCAGACAGCCTCAAAAAATTGCTTTACCGCATTGCATTGTTTGTCGGCGCTGCGCTTTTTACTATAGGAATGCTTTTTCCGTTAGATCGTCCTTATGAGCTTGTTTTATTTTTAGTCAGCTATCTTTTAGTGGGCGGCGAAGTGGTTTTTAGGGCGCTGAAAAATATATTAAAAGGTCAGGTGTTTGACGAAAACTTTTTAATGAGCGTTGCCACCATCGGTGCCTTTTCCATTGGAGAATATCCTGAGGGTGTGGCCGTTATGCTCTTTTATCAAGTCGGCGAAGCGTTCCAACGTCTTGCTGTAAATCGTTCCAGAAAATCGATTGCAACACTTCTCGATATACGTCCTGACTTTGCCAATCTGAAAATTGATAGCGAGGTTCGTAAGGTATCTCCCGAAGAAGTTGGAATAGGGGACTTCATCGTAGTAAGACCTGGTGAGAAGATACCGCTTGACGGAAGAATTATTGAAGGACGCTCGACTCTTGACACTTCTGCACTGACAGGAGAATCGCTCCCACGTGATGTGGAAGTTGGCAATGAGGTTTTGTCCGGTTCGATTAATAAAAGCGGCGTTTTGACAATTGAAGTATCCAAGGAATTCGGAGAATCTACGATTTCAAAAATTTTAGATTTGGTTCAGAATGCAAGCAGCAAAAAAGCCCCCACGGAGAACTTCATTACAAAGTTTGCAAAATACTATACACCCTTTGTGGTTTTTGCAGCCCTGGCACTAGCTGTCATTCCTCCACTGATGATCTCCGGCGCATCGTTTTCTGAATGGATAAATCGCGCATTGGTATTTTTGGTTGTTTCCTGCCCCTGCGCTTTAGTCATTTCTATTCCTTTAAGCTTTTTCGGGGGCATAGGAGGCGCGTCGAAAAACGGGATTTTAATTAAGGGCAGCAATTATTTAGAGGCACTTAATCATGTAGATACTGTAGTTTTTGATAAAACCGGTACACTGACAAAGGGGATATTTAAGGTAACGCAAATGGTGGGTGCAAATGGCTGGTCGGAGGAAGATGTTCTGTTTTATGCCGCCCATGCGGAAAGCTTCTCAAATCATCCTATAGCTGTTTCCGTCCAAAAAGCTTTTGATCAGAAAACGAATCCCGAAATTCTTACAGAGCAAGAAGAAATTCCAGGGTTCGGCATCCGGGTAAAGGTAGACGGCAGGCAGGTGCTGGCGGGAAATGCGAAACTTATGGAATCCGAAAGTATTAAGTGGCAAGAAGCGAAGGAGATTGGAAGCGTCATCTATGTAGCAATAGACGGAGTTTTTGCAGGTTATATTGTCATTTCCGACGAGCTGAAACCGGATAGTAAGCAGGCAATTAAGAACTTAAAAACACTCGGCATAAGAAAAACGGCGATGCTTACAGGTGACAGCAAGGCCGTGGGGGAAGGTATCGCCCGCGAGCTTGGACTGAACACAGTTTTTACGGAACTTCTTCCGTACCAAAAAGTAGAACGGCTCGAAGTTCTGGACAAAGAGAAGCGCAGTGACGGCAAACTCGTTTTTGTCGGAGATGGTATCAATGATGCTCCAGTTCTTGCGCGTGCCGATATCGGTATAGCGATGGGGGCGCTAGGCTCAGATGCGGCGATCGAGGCTGCAGATGTGGTACTGATGACAGATGAACCATCTAAACTTATTTCTGCTATTCAAATTGCGCGCAAAACAAGAACGATTGTATGGCAAAACATTATTTTTGCATTGGGTGTAAAAGCCGTCATTCTAATTTTAGGTGCATTTGGAATCGCAACTATGTGGGAAGCGGTATTCGGAGATGTCGGTGTCGCAGTCATTGCGATCCTAAATGCAATGAGAGCGATGAAAGCCATTCGCAGCTAAATATAATGTTAGGCTCAAAACAGCCGGATCTTATTCCGAAAGGAATAGATCCGGTTGTTTTATCTTGCATTTGGCAGTCTATCTTATCGTATGTCAGTTCAGCATAGTCTGGAATGCTTGTTCACTTCTGAAAAGTAATGTGATAAAATTGGTAAAAAATGTGACGAAGGTGATATAAATTGAAATACGACTGGCTTGACGCATATTTACTGCAAAAAACGGGAGCAGTGCGCGATTTTAAGATAGAATGGCAGTGGGAACGCTATCTTATAAGTGGAAAGATGTTTGCGGCTACTTGCACGCCAGACCCTAAATATAAACCGCACAATGGTCGGAAAATGGTCATACTGAAATGTGACCCGTTAGCTGCTGAAATGTTTCGAAAAGAATATCCGGATGTCGTTCCGGGCTTCTACTGCGACAAGCGATGCTGGAATACGATCTACCTTGACGGAGAAGTACCCAACGAGGTGTTAAAAAGTATGTGTGACATGTCCTATCAGTTGGTTTTTGAAAAGCTGCCCAAGAAAGTGCAAAAGGAGGTTTTGGGTAAGTAGGTTTATTACAATCAGAAGAATGGATTATTAAGACCATAAAATGAGTGCTTGGCGCTTATAGTTCGATTTGAGGTGTATTATAATGCTTGAGATACCTGAAAGTACCACGATCGCAAGACAACTGAATGAAACGGTACGCGGCAAAAAGATTCGCAGAGCAGTCGCTAGTAGTTCACCCCATAAGTTTGCGTTTTTTCACGGTGACCCGGCAGGTTATAGCGAAATGCTTACCGGAATGGTTTTAGGACAAAGCTTTGGCATTGGCGCAATGATGGAGATCACAGCCGGAGATTGTCGAATCGTTCTTGGCGACGGCGCAAATCTTTGATATTTTAAGGAAGCGGGCAAAGCGCCGCAAAAGCACCAGCTTATGGTTGAACTAGACGACGGTGGTGTACTTGTATGCTCTATACAGATGTATGGTACCGTTTTTGTTTTTATGGACGGAGAGCTTGACAATAAATATTATCACTTGGCAAAAACTAAGCCGCAGCCAACAAGTGATGCTTTTGATAGAGCGTACTTTGAAACGTTACTTACCAATGGTTATGACAAGCTTTCAGCAAAGGCGTTTCTTGCAACGGAACAACGTATCCCAGGGCTTGGTAACGGAGTTTTACAGGATATATTGTTTAAGGCCCGAATTCACCCCAAACGCAAGATGGGCACGCTTTCATGGAAAGAAATTGATGTACTATTTCGATCGGTTAAGGATACTCTTTTCGAGATGACAAAGCTTGGCGGGCGCGATACTGAAAAAGATCTGTTTGGAAAATCGGGAGGATATTTGACAGTTCTAACTAAAAATGCTATGGGGAAGCCATGTCCTATTTGCACAACGGAAATACAAAAGGCTGCGTACTTGGGCGGCGCAATTTACTGGTGCCCGGGTTGCCAGCCGATCGTTGATACAGAGAGGCAAACGATACTTAAAGGAAAGACAGGCTTTTAGCCGTTAAAATAAAAAAGGCATTGACGGTCAAGCCAAGCCACTGCTCGCATGCTATCCTTTTTAACAGGGAGGTGCGAATGATGCACGCATGGGAACAAATTCAGAAAACGGTGGACTATATTGAAGACCATCTTTCAGAGGAAATAAAAATCGAAGACCTTTCTGGTCTTGCATGTTTGTCACAATTTTATTATCAAAGGCTGTTTAGCAGATTAGTAAAAAAACCTGTAAATGAGTATATCAAACTACGACGGCTTGCAAGGGCATCCGAAGAATTGCAGGATAAGAACAAGCGGATTCTTGACATTGCGTTGGATTTCGGTTTTTCCTCTCATGAGTCACTTACAAGAGCCTTTAAGAATACGTTTGGAATGACTCCGGAGGAATACCGTAAGAGACCTTTAAGGCTTAATAACTTTATAAAACCTCAGTTGGTTTTGAACTACGTGCTTATTGATGAAAATGTGCCGTTGATTACAGATGGAATCGTACTAGAAATTGTGCGTAAAAAGATTTTGTCATCTGAATACTTTATCGGGTTTACAGCGGAAGAGCCCATTTGCCAAATGCCCGGCAGCGGCGCAACCGGTGTGGATACGCTCGGTAAACTATGGGATACTTTTCACGAAAATAAGCCCAAAATTCCATTTCTAAAAGCGGATGGTGGCGAACTCGGTGTTACATTCCCGGGTACAAAAGAAGGATATTACCGCTATTTTGCCGGTGCAGAAGCCGTCTCCGATAAACCGGCCCATGGCTTTGCCTCGTGGGAATTACCTGAAGGTGAATATATTGTATGTTCTTTTGAGGCGGAGAATTTTGAACATCTTGTTATGGACGCGGTTTATAAGGCTCATAAGTATATATTTGAAACTTGGCTGCCAAATTACAAGCTTACGGTTTATCCTTTTGCTGCGGAACGTTATAAGAGCCATAGTCCGGAAACGACATGCATGGAAATATGGGTATCGATTGAGTAATTACTAGATAAATTAAAGACAGAAAAACGGATAATTTATATAAGCTTCAGTAAATTTATAAGTAAAACGGGAAGCAACTTATGTTAATTCCCGTTTCAACTTGTCGAAAAAGTATATTTAGGGGATTGTTAAGGGGTCGAAACCCCTTAATGTAAGATTAGTCCGCAGGCGGACAT
>JANZZB010000119.1 GCA_026419635.1 Clostridiales bacterium
ATTTACGATTTCAATGCGTTCCCGCTCTATTTCAAATTCATCACAGAGTATTCTGGTCCATTCCGCCAGTTCTCCAGCCATCTCCACGCCAGTGAATCCTGCACCAACTACGTAAAAAGTCAATAGCTTGCGTTTTGTGTCCGCATCGGTTTCTTTTGAAGCTAACCGAAACATATCCAGAACATGTTCTTTTATTCTTACCGCATCTTCATAAGACCAAAGCCCGAAAGCAAATTTATCCGCACCGGGTATTCCAAAGAAAGCAGGCTGAGAACCTGCAGCAAGAACAAGATAGTCATATTGATAGCTTACTTCCCTGCCGATTAATGTGTTATGATCATAATCAACAGATACGATATTATCCAATATTAATTTTACTTTTCGTCCTGCAAAAATCCGGTTTAAGCTGATCTTAATATTTGCTTCCTCAACGCGGTGTGCAGCTACTTCATGCAGCTCGGTAAGCATGGTATGATGTCTATTTTTATCAATTAACGTTATTTTTACGTCATGATGTTTCACAAATCGCTTTGCCAGTTTTTTTGCCGTTAGTACGCCTGCATATCCGCCACCCAAAACAATAACGTTTTGTTCCATGATTCATCCCCCATTGGCATACATTGATGTTTTGAAAATTGTGAATGAACTATACATCTATAATGATTCTTTGCGTTTTAGGGTTTATTATACATTTTTCAATACCAACAGCTTCGTTTATTCAGAGAAGTAATTTTTTTATTTATTGAATTATTGCTTCTTTTCTATTCATCATTGACACACTGGATCAAACCTCCAATACATTCGGTAATTTTACGTGCCACGTATGGGTTGTTCATCGTGTAAATGTGAATCCCTTCGGCTCCATTTGAGATTAGATCGACACATTGCTCCACGGCATATGCAATTCCGGCATCCCGGAGTGCATCTTTATTATGTTCAAACCGATTTATTATTTTAACGAATTTTTGCGGCAGGCTTGCCCCGCATAACGATACAATGCGTTCAATTTGATTTTTGTTCACAACCGGCATAATTCCCGCCTGAATAGGAACTGAAATACCTGCAATACGTGCTTTTTCCATAAAACTGAAAAAGGCATTGTTGTCAAAAAAGAGTTGGCTGATTAAATGGGAAACGCCCGAGTCCACTTTTATTTTTAAGTTCTTAATATCCTCTATTTTGCTTTTCGATTCGCAATGCGTTTCGGGATAACATGCCCCCGCAATGTTAAATCCGCCTGCAGAGCTAACCAATTCAACAAGTTCGCTTGCATAAGTAAAATCGGCAGTTACACTGCCGGGTACCCGGTCACCTCTTAAAGCCAATACATTGCAGATATTATGCTCTTTAAGTAATTTCAGCACATGTAAGACGTCTTCTCTGGTAGAATTAACGCATGTTAGATGTGCCAACGGTTCAATCCCATAGTTTTCTTTCATATGAGTAGCAATATCAACCGTTAAATTGGTGCCCGCTGCATACCCGCCCGCTCCGTATGTAACACTGATAAAATCCGGGCGTAGATTTTGCAGATCTTCCAACGTATTGTAAATCGTATCAATATTACTTTCTTTTTTAGGAGGGAACACTTCAAAAGAGAGAACACACTTTTTCTTTTGAAACAGTTCTGATAGATACAAATCTATTCTTCCTTTCAGATTAAATCAGATAGCGCCCATCCTAATTGAATGGTTTTCTTTTAATGCCGTTTCTTTTTTACATTGATACATCGCTTTATCCGCTTTCGATATCAAGCTCTCCATTTTATCGTCTTCGGTGATTTTACTGATACCGCAACAAAATGAAATCAAAATCTTTTTATCGTTTTTTAACAAAATCGGTGCCTGCAAAAGAGAATCAATTCGTATCATTAAATTTTCAGCCACTTCATAATCGGTATTCGGCAGCATTAATATAAACTCATCGCCGCCATATCGCCCTAACAAGTCTGTTTTACGAATATTTTCACTTAAGATTTTTGCGAAAGCTTTTATTACTTCGTCCCCAAACTGATGTCCATAGTGATCGTTTATAAACTTAAAATGATTGATATCAATCATTACGATGCAAAGGCTGGATTTCTCTTTTTTACAATTATCAAATTCCACTCTTGCAAGCTGCTCAAAATATTGGCGGTTGAAGATTCCTGTTAAACCGTCATGCTGAGCCATATCCTTCCATAGTTCGCAATTTACTTGTTCGGTAATGTCCATACAACTGCCGATAAACCCTTGAAATACCTTATCGTCATCATAGTACGCCACCCCGCGATCATTGATCCAACGCCATTCCCCATCATACCGTTTAAGACGATAATCCATCGTAAACGATTCTCGTTTTGCAAATGCTTCCGTATAGATTTTTAAACATTTTTCCAGATCATCCGGATGAACACCCGTAGCCCAGCCGATCCCTATTTCCTGCTCCATCGTTTTTCCGGTAAATTCAAGCCATCTTGTATTAAAATAGTCGCATTTCCCTTCAGAATCAGATCTCCAAAGCATATTGGGCGACGATTCAACGATCATTCTGTACTGATTACCATCAAGATACATCATCATTCCACCTATTGCAATCATTGCATACAATAAAAATTATTTATTTTACAATTTCATTGTATCATATAATAAAAATTTTCAAATATTTATTTTTTATTCAACTGATCATGTCAAAAAAGTGTCGTTTTGTGGATAATTTGGCAAATATTAATAAATTTTGCAAAAAATTGTTGACAAAAAAATTAAACAGTGATACTGTAAAAACAAAGCAGAAAAATCAATAATTTGGCAAACTTATCGAAAGGTAAGGACGCAAAGCTTAGGGTCTAAGGGGTAACCTACGACTGCCAGTTGCAATTTAGGACGAGACATGAATGCTCTATGCATAATGTCTTCCTTTTGTGGCAGTTGCAAGAGCAGCTGCTTTTTTATTACAAAAAAGAATATTTCGGCAAACTTATCGAAAGGTAAGGACGCAAAGCTTAGGGTCTAAGGGGATAACCTATGACTGCCAGTTGCATTTTAGTGAGGACATCAATGTTTTGAGACATTCATGTCTCTATTTGCGGCAGTTGTGAAAACAACTGCTATTTTTATTAAGTCCTATTTTATGATGTCGGGTGTGTGTTAAATGAAAACAGCAATTTATTTACTGATTTTTATCGCAGGTGCATGCACCGGTTTGTTCCTATTGAGAATTGCCGTGACAATGATCAGGCAAAGAGCGGGAAATGTGGATCACTTTCTGATCACAAGCAAAAAAGCTCCTGTCCTATGGGCTTTAATAACCGGCACAGGTTATTTGACATTAACACTTGTTTTAGGAATCCGGCTTGAAACGGCTGAAAGCATTTATTTCTACTCTTTAGTCCTCATTTTATCTGCAGTGGATTATATTATCCGTAAAATTCCGAATGAAATCTTACTTGCGATTTTTATCGGTGCTGTGGGGTTTTTGATACTTGGGAATTCTTTTTCAGATATAAAAGACCATCTCCTGGGTTTGATTACAGGTACCGGCGTCTTCCTATTGCCGTTCCTTATGGGAAGACGCGCAGGAGCCGGTGACTTGAAATATGCCGCTACGATCGGTTTCTGTCTTGGAATGTATTATACATTATTGGCTTTTGTTATTATGGCTGCGTTCTATTTCCTTTACGTATCCTATTTGCTTATTTCGAAAAAAGGAACGTTTCAGACAATGACCGCTTTAGGTCCTTATATGTCACTTGGATTTTTGCTCGCATCGGTTTGGTCCGGCACTATTTATTAGGAAATAAAGAGTTGATAGGAACAGTCAACTTCTTTATTAATAAATTTAGGAATAGGGGATTAAAATGAAAAACCAATTTGCTAAAATCAGCGAATTCTTACAATCCGAAGACGGCCAGGGAATGGTCGAATATGGCCTGATTATCGGGTTGGTTGCAATCGCACTTATTGTTGCCCTGACTGCATTTGCTCCAAAAATCCGAGGTGTCTTCGAAAGAGCAGGCACAGCCCTTGATGGTGCGGCTCCGGCTCCGTGATGTAATTTTCTTCCTGTACCGCCTGAGTCCGCGTCTCAGGCGGTACAATCCCTCAACCGGCCTTTAATTAATATGAATGGGGGGGTATTTTTTGCTCAAGTCACTGCAGCTTTTACGAAAAGACAATTGCGGGCAGGCAGTTGCTGAACTTGCAATTACCTTACCCATACTTTTGCTCATTTTATGTTCGATAATAGACTTCGGCTGGTTTTTTTCCAATCAGTTGACTCTTTCATACTTAAGCCGCGAAGGCGCAAGGTTTGGAATGGTAAATTCAGAAGGGGCTACTGCGATATCCGATATAAAAAACCGCGTTTTGAACGTTGCTCCTGAATACCTTCGAGACAAGATGACGGTTACCGTTACATTCTCAAATTCCACGCAACATCGCTCAGGCGACATTGACGTTTCGGTACAAGCCGGAGTTTTAGCGCTTACACCGGTTGTCGGAATCTTTACGCAGGGAGATACAGTAACGTTATCTTCGAAGTGCGTAATGAAGGTGGAGTGACTGTGAAAAAGCCATATTTATCTTTCCTAAAAGCTGAAGACGGAGCAGTTACAGTTATCGTCGCCTTGTGTATGACAATTTTTATGATTATAACCGCTTTCGTTTTGGATTTTGGTCTTGCATATATTAAGGCATCAGATATTCAAAACGCTGCCGATGCAGCGGTGCTGGCCACTGGACAGCTTTTACCATTACGTGCTGACGACGAAGCGGCAATATCTGAGGCAAAAAATTCGGCCGTTTTATACGCAGAAAAAAACGGATCCGGAACCATTCCGGAACAGGATGTTACTTTAGGCGACCTGGCGAATGGAAAATATACAAGTATACAGATCTCTATAC
>JANZZB010000120.1 GCA_026419635.1 Clostridiales bacterium
AAAAGATTATTGGCATTTTGCAGCGTAGAAAACATTGGGATAATCCTGATCGGTTTGGGTATATGTTTCGTCTGCATTGCACAAAAGAAAGAAGAGATCGCCTCTCTTGCGCTTACAGCAGCCCTTTTCCATACATTTAACCATGCGTTATATAAAGGCGGACTGTTTTTAGGGGCGGGGTCAATCCAGTATTCAACACAAACAAAAGATATGGAGAAACTCGGCGGATTGATGAAAAGAATGCCGGTTACGGGTTTCTTAGTATTATGTTTTTCGCTTGCGATTTCGGCGATCATTCCTTTTAACGGTTTTCTAAGCGAGTGGATGACTTTTCAGTCCTTTTTTGCAAATATTGTACCCGGACAATCAGCGCTTAATATTCTATCAATTGTATCAGTAGCAGTTTTGGGATTAGCTAGTGCAATGGCCGCGGCTTGTTTTGTAAAACTTTTTGGAATCTGTTTTTTGGGGCTTCCAAGAAGCAGTGAAGCGAAAAATGCCAAAGAGGTTCCTGTTACGATGAACGTCGGCGCGGGAATTCTTGCCGGATTGTGCCTTTTTACAGGGCTTTTTCCTTATTCAATTCTAAAGTTGATTGACACGGCAGCGGTTTCAGTTATTGGCAACTCAATCCTTGGGCAGCTTCGGGGAGGTATCATGTTTGTTTTCTTCCCGCTGAATATCAAAGCAAGCAGTGTTTCTCCGTTTACCTTTTTTATTGCTTTGATTTTGGTTGTTATTTTAGCCCTCTTAACAATCAGAGTCGTCGGAGGAAAATATATCGAGCGGAAATTCGGAACATGGGACTGCGGATTTAAAGAACTCAATTCAAAAATGCAGTATTCAGCTGCCGGATTTTCCAAACCGATTAAAATCGTTTTTAAGATTCTGTTTCGATCGTCCAATAAAGTAACATCGGACGGAGATTCCATATACCACCCAAAATCGATCAAGTATGAAAGCACGCTTATACCTATTTTTGAAAAATATCTGTATCGTCCGTTTTATGAAAAGATGAATGCTTTGTCCAAAAGAACGAAATACCGTGTTCAAACGGGAAGCATCCATAATTACCTGATATATATTCTGGCCGCGTTGCTTATTTTAATGACATATAACAGGTTCGTTTAATTTGGGGGTACTCATGAGAAGTTTTATTTATATTTTGGTGCAGTTATCAATAGTTTTACTTTTTGCTCCTTTAGTAAACGGCATTATTAAAAAAATAAAAGCGTTTTCACAAAAAAGAAGGGGCGCGCCTGTTTTTCAAATGTATTTTGACTTATCGAAACTGATGAAGAAAAATACAGTCATTTCGGATGTGTCCTCTTGGATTTTTAAGGCAACTCCTTATATCGTTTTTTCAACATCAGTCATAGCTGCATTACTTGTTCCCGTGTCTACTTTTATTGCGCCGGATCAGATGCCCGGCGACTTTATCATGTTGGTTTCCATCTTAGCGCTCGGCAGATTTTTTATGATGGCGGCGGCTCTGGATACGGCAAGTACGTTCGGAGGTATGGGCAGCAGCAGAGAAGCAATGATTTCTTCTTTAACTGAACCTTCCATTCTTGTTTCTATGTTTACTTTGGGCTTGATTTCCCAGTCGACTTCTATTACTCAGATCATGAATAAAATGGGAAGTACGGGCACACCTTTGCTTCACCCGGTTTTTATTATGATTTTTCTTTCGCTTTTTACTGTTTTATTTGCAGAGACGGCGAGAATCCCTGTGGATGACCCGGCCACCCATTTGGAACTCACCATGGTGCATGAAGCGATGATTTTGGAATATTCGGGAAGACACCTTGCACTTATGGAGTACGGAGCTGCCGTAAAGCAGCTTGTTTTCATTACACTTCTGATCAATTTATTCTTCCCTCATGACCAGTCCATCGCATTAACCGGAATCAGCGCCGTTTGTTTGTCTTTGCTGATTTATTTCATAAAAATGGTTTGCATATCTGTTGTGATCGCCTTAATCGAAGTAAATACCGTAAAATTTAAACTTTTCAGCATTCCCAATCTGGCGGCTTTAGCATTTATTTTGTCGCTTTTAGGCTTTTTGCAGTATTTTGTTTTGGGAGGCAGCCATGTCTGAACTTTTTAATTCACTTTCAATTTTGATTTTATTATCCTCTTTTATTTTAATGGCTAATAAAAGGGTGAAATCCTACATAAAAACGTTTCGCTTTCAGTCTTTCTTAATTGCATTTGCGGCAGGAATTATAGGAGTAAAAAGTATCTTGGAAGAAGGCCGTTTTGATGTTCTTTTGGTTTGTTTGGTTATTATTATTTTGAAAGTGATTTATATCCCCAATCTGCTAAATAAAATGCAGTTAAACGTTGAATATAAAGTGGAAAAAGATTTTATATTAAACATTCCGATTCTTATTATGGGGTGCTGCGCAATTGTAATGTTTACATACTTCTCCTTATCGGGTACCGACATCGTAAGCCGGGGTGCGATAAATAATCAAATTGTAAATTCCATTTCTTTGACTCTGATCGGACTGTTTTTTATGATCAGCAGAAAAAAGGCGATCGGACAGATTATTGGATTCCTTGAAATCGAAAACGGGCTGTTTATCACCGCTCTTTATATGACGGGAGGCATGCCGCTGATAGTAGATCTTGGTACCTTTATCGATCTGCTTACGGCGGTTATGATCATGGGTGTTATGGTATTCCGTATAAACGAAAAATTTGAGTCGATTAATATTGATAAACTGAACAATTTGAAAGGGTAAGAAAATGGGACTTTATTTACTGGCAATACCGGTTATTGCTGTTTTACTGTTTGCATTTACTAAAAAAAACCGAATACAGCATAGAATAAGTTTGTCGGCCTCAACCTTATTAACAATAACCGGAGCGGTTATTACGCGTGATGTTCTTCGTTTTGGAAGCCTTCAGTTCGGAGGGATTTTCTATATCGATTCTCTAAGCATCATTGTTCTTGATATCGTCTTGGTAGCCGCCTTACTGGTCAGTGTTTATTCAGTGGGATATTTGGAAACGGAAATAAAACACGAGAAATTAAGCGCTGCAAAGCTTAGGATATTTTATATCCTGATGTATTCGTTTTTGTTTACCATGATACTGGCTTTAATAGTAAAGAACATGGGTATTATGTGGTTTGCGATTGAAGCAACAACGCTTTCGTCAGCATTTCTTGTGGGTTTATACAATAATAAACAAGCCATTGAAGCGGCTTGGAAATATGTAATAATTGGTTCAGTCGGTATTGCGATTGCCTTATTAGGAGTAATTTTTCTGCACCTTTCTTCCATTGGCGTTCTCGAAAGTCAGCAATATCTGGACTGGAAGGCACTGTATCATCACTCAAAAGCCTTAAACAGTTCTATTATTAGATTGGCGTTTCTGTTTATTCTGGTTGGCTTCGGAACGAAGGCCGGCCTTGCACCGATGCATACATGGATCCCAGATGCGTATAGTCAGGCGCCGACGCCGATCATGCTTTTATCCGGTGTTTTATTAAACAGCGCGATGTACGCAATTCTCAGAACGGTAGCTATCGTCAACCGAAACATGGGGAGCAGTCTTTTTACGGGCAGGCTTTTAATGGCTTTCGGCATTTTGTCGATCCTTACTGCGGCAATATTTATATTGACACAAAAGGACTATAAAAGGCTTCTTGCGTATTCAAGCATCGAACATATGGGGATTATCGCGGTAGGAATTGGGGTCTTTACTCCGTTATCTGTATTTGGTGCATTGTTTCATATGATCAATCATTCACTTACAAAATCGATGCTCTTTTTGTCGTCCGGCAATCTCCATCAAAAATTTGATACGAAACAAATATTAAAAATAAAAGGGGTCCTTAAAATACTTCCGGTTACGGGAACGGTCTTTTTGCTCGGACTCTTTGCCATAGCCGGTGCACCGCCTTTTAGTGTTTTTGCAAGCGAATTTACGGTTATCGCTTCAATTTTCAATTCAAAAAATATCTTTTTTGGGTTTGTTTTTGTTTTGTTGCTTGCAACTATATTTGCCGGAATTGCGGTGAATTTGTTTAAGATGTTTTACGGGGACAATGAAAGTGGAGACATACAGCCAGGAGAAATTAATATTCCTGGGACGGTTTGTATTACTTTACTGTTCGTTGTCATTACGGTAACAGGTTTGTTTATTCCAAAAGGGATGCAAAACCTTATTTTGATGGCACAAAATATTGTTATGGGAGTGTAATTGGGGGGAAACGAATGACTTTGGATGAATTTTTAACCGCGCTTCCAGGGGAATTAAATGAAGATATTTACTTAAGCAGAGCTGAAAATGCAAACGAACTTTATATTGAAGTAAATCCCGATAAAATAAAGGAAATCTGTACGTTTATCAATCTTGAACAGAAATATCCTTTAATTTCTATGTTTGCTAATGATGAAAGAAGCGTAATAGGCTGCTACGGTGTTTACTATGTATTTGCAGACAGACAAAATGGACAGTTGTTGATTGTTAAAATCAAAGTGGCACCGGATAAAATGGAAATAAATTCAATCAGTGAGAACGTTTATGCGGCAGCTATGTACGAACGGGAGATAAAAGATTTGTTCGGAATTGTTCCGATAGGCCACCCAAATGCCAAAAGACTCGTGTTTCATGGTAATTGGCCTGACGGGGAGTACCCTTTGCGCAAAGAATTTAACGGCAGTTACAGTCCGGCAATTGCCGATGAAAAAATAGAATTTACAAAAGTGAATGGAAACGGAGTTTACGAAATTCCCGTTGGTCCGGTGCATGCCGGAATCATCGAGCCGGGTCATTTTCGTTTCAGCGTAGTGGGAGAACCGATCATTCATCTGGAGGCACAGCTCTATTACGTCCATAAAGGGATTGAAAAAATGT
>JANZZB010000121.1 GCA_026419635.1 Clostridiales bacterium
TTTCCGAACTACTATAAAGACGTATCTTTGCGTATGAAAAACCGTGAAATTGACCTGTTGATTGTAGTAAATATGTTCTTGACCGGATTTGATGCTACTACGCTCAACACACTATGGGTTGATAAAAATTTAAAAGATCATGGTTTAATACAAGCATTTTCACGAACAAATCGTATTTTAAACTCAGTAAAAACTTTTGGCAATATTGTTTGATTCAGAAATCTTGAAAAAAGCACTAATGATGCTTTGGCTCTTTTTGGTGATGAAAATACAAGAGGTATGGTTATTCTGAAAACATACAATGAATACATTAATGGTTATGAGGATAGCGGTAAACACATAGATGGCTATAAGGAATTGATAGCAAAACTTGTAAATGAATTCCCTCTTGGCTGTGATATCATAAGCGAAGATGCTCAAAAGGAATTTATTAGGATGTTCGGGCGTATCTTGCGTCTAAAAAATATCCTAAGATGTTTTGACGAATTTGAGAATAACAACAGTATCACAGATAGAGATTTCCAAGACTATCAAAGTATTTATATTGACCTGTACCAATATTACGCCAAAAAAGATGATGTTGAGAAAGAACGCATTAATGATGATATTATATTTGAAATTGAATTAATCAAACAAGTGGAAGTCAATATCGACTATATTTTATTGCTTGTTGCAAAATATCACGAATCAAACTGCCAAGATAAAATTATACTTGCGGATATCAATAAATCTATTGATTCAAGTGTTGAATTACGAAGCAAAAAAGCACTTATCGAAGGATTTATTGCTCAGATGTCAGTTAAAACAGATGTCGATAAGGATTGGAAAGAATTTATTAAAAAGCAAAAGGAACAAGACTTGAAAATTATTATCGATGAAGAGAAATTGAAACCAGAAGAAGCTAAGAAATTCATCGAAAATTCTTTTAGAGATGGTCAGATAAAGACAACAGGCACAGATATCGATAAAATATTACCCTCTATTTCGAGATTTTCAGGTGGGGTAAATAGAACTGCAATAAAACAAACTGTTATTGAAAAATTAAAAGTATTCTTCGAGAAATATTTTGGCTTAATTCAATAGCTATTCCCGATTCTTTGTGGTGTACATGGACGAAACAACGGGTAAAACCCCGCTTATGATAATTTGAATTGCACACCGCCAAACGGCTTAAAAGAGCTTGTAAAGAAGTATTACAACGCTGAAATTGTTTCGACGCTGTTTGAATATGAGTATGTGAAGTAAGATTAGGGTATATAGGATTATATTTTAATACACGTTGCTTTTTCAGTGACGGGCTATCGTTCTAACAATTTTCTAGCACTATCTCTGGAAATGCTCACTTTCGGGAAAATGAGCGTTTGCGGGGCTTTTAGGCTTGTATTTGAAAACGATGGGCTTTTGAGTAGCAGGATAACAAGCGATAACACACTATTGGGGTTTATTTAATTTTGCACGAAACGCGCTCATAACCCGAAGGTCGTGGGTTCAAAGCCTGCCTCCGCAACAAAAGTTCCTAAAACAGTTGTTTTAGGAACTTTTTCTTTGTTATAAGGACAAAAAAGTTAGGGCCGAATAGTTGTACCAAATAAGCTTTTTTAACTTTCTTTTCGACCAAAAAGATAATTGATTGATACATTAAGTACTTTTGAAAGCCCGTCTATTTCAATGTCTGTTACAGTACGCTCTCCGCTTTCAATCCTTGAAATAGAACCTCGGCATACATAAACAGCGAAAGTTTCGAGTTTATCAGCAAGTTGCTTTTGACTCATATTTCGCATAAGACGAGCGTTCTTTACGTTTTCGCCGACAATATTGCACTTTTTGCTGTCAATAATTCGAGACACTTTCTTGCCTCCTTGTCTTGCAATAGGACAAAGATAGTGTATACTATATGCGTATAAACTATGTCCTGTCATAGGACAAAAGGAGGAAAAATGAAGGTGGCAGTTGTAGGTTCAAGAAACATGATGATGCTTTTATCTGGTTATATACCGGAGGGGATAATGGAAATCGCGCGGTATGAAATATGTGATCGACAGGTGCACGCAGATAAAGAAACCGATTCAAATACACGGCCCAAGCAAATAAGCGCTTGACTTCCCTACACTTCAGAGCGTTAATGTGGGACGCACCATTAGAAGCAGATTACAGGAAAGGGTGAAACCAATGAAAAACGGCGAAGTCAAGTGCTATTTCAGACCGCAGGGACTACAGAGAAAGGATATTGCACGTATTATCGCAAAAGTAGTAAACGAAAAAGAAGTTTATGATGGCCCGCCGACGTTTGTGTATCGTGTAGGCGGCTGGCATATCGACCGGGACGGGGATGTAGTAAGCGCTGAAATCCCGTTCGAAGACCGGGGCATATTACGGCAGATTTTCATGACGCTTTCTCTCGCGGGAGTAAAAACGGAAAGAAGCGGTATGGTAGCGATCTCAACGGAAGGACACTCAGGGAAAAGCCTCAGGAATCTCGTCAACATCATCTCGAGAAAAGATAGTCTGATATGCAAAGCGCTTGGCATAGGCGGCAGGCTTTTGACCGACGCCGCCGCGGAACAGGTAAACGATGCGCTGCTTCCCACCAAAAAGAGCTTCCAAAATGCTGTAAACCACGCTGACAAAACCAGCCGTATCAAGGTCGATTTTGGGACTGGTACGCTCTATTTTTTTCATGTGTTCAAAAGTTTAGATCCCGACGAAGTAATGGCGGCAGTAGCGCTGTGCTACCGCCTGGGCGAACAGGCCAAGCTCCAGAAGCGCGCCTCCCCGATCGAGAAGCCTGTGGAAAACGAAAAATATGACATGCGCAATTTGCTTTTACGAATTGGGCTTGACGGCGTGGAGTTTGAGCGGGAAAGGAAGACACTGCTCTCCCGCCTCTCGGGCGACATCAGGTATAGAATGACTCTGAAGAAGTTTGGAAAAATCGATAATTCCTAGGAATAAACCCTGGAAATTCAAAAACCTATTATTGGTTGCATACCAATTTTGTGTAAAATTAGCATAAAACATAATACATAAAAATAATAATTTTGTTTAATTACACTAAAAAACCTTGTGTATTAAAAAAATGTGTTGTATAATATAGACAGAAAAAGGAAAGCGGCAAAAGGAAAGTAGTAGCTGGTTAGCTTCCATTATACAACGGTAGGAGGGGAGTCCAGTGTATAGTGTAATTTTACAACGGTCAATAACCCATGCGAAAAGAGCGAAAAACTTGAAACGGGTTTCGCTACCGCCCAAAAGAAGCAACTCCACAAAAGCCATTGCCGGTTAAGGCACCTAAGACACGCAACAATCACCGCGATTTAACGCGAGAGTTCATGTTTGCAGTGAAAAAGTATGTGTCCGATTCAAAAATGCGTTGTGGAAAATTTCTACCGAGGATAGCAGGGGTTGTTGAAACGGTGACTGTCTTTCAAAGGGCAGAGAATTCTAACCGAAACATTTAGCGAGGATACATCTACAGACTAAACCGGGCAGCCTATCTTTATTCCTTGCAGGGTTCGTTGAAGGAAAGTTTTACAGGTACTTAAATTCTGTTTTTAGCGCCCGGTGCACCTAGCGGTTTGAAATCCATGGCCTCATGAGCTATGGGGGAATGAGCGTAAGGCTCAAATCTGGCAAATTTAATATACAAAGAAAGGGTTTATTTTGCTAATCATTTCAGAACAATAAGGTCGCCTATTTCGGTAAAACGAGACAGGCGACCTTGTGTATTTCATTTTGCAGCCAACGAGGCAGTGAGTGCTGATCTGTCTCTGGTTTTAGGGCTAAACTAGCATTCAAAATAGACAAAAAATCGGTAAAAGATCTGCTTGACTTGTGCGGTAAGCAAATACGGAACATTGCAAAGTGTTTAGGTTGCCTTGCTCTTTGCATTATAAAGAACCTGCAAGTATTGCAAAAGTCCCTACTATGAAAAGCACCAATTGAAAGCTTGCGAGTACCGTTTATAAAATAGAAAGGTAGCGTAAGCACCATGATTGCACACCATCGCAACCAAAGTAAAATCAAGGCTTCGAGAAGATTCTCGGAGCCTTGATTTTTCATTAATACTGTCTGCTGTTTTTCCTATTTAGCCTTTTGCAATTGCAGCTTCTACCTTCTCAAATACCATATCCATGGCCTTGTCGTCGGGACGAATCCCCGTAAGCAGCTCAAAGATAACACTCATTTGCGCAAGCAGCATTTTTATTCCGCCAATCGTATGAAGCGAACGTATTTTGGCTTGCCTTCTAAGCTCTGTTTCCATCGGATTATAAATTATATCATAGACAGTTGCATTTTTCGGAAGACAGTCTAAAAAGCTAAAATCCTGAAACATCGCATTTCCTTTCATTCCAAGTGGTGAAGCATTGACGAAAAGAGTACAGTCTGACAAATATTCTTTCACATCGTCGGACGAGCCCACTTTGATTCCGCCGCCGAGTGCCTTTGCCGTATCTTCCGCTTTTTTAATATCCCGGGAAAGGATCCTTACGTCTCCGCCTCTGGATTTAAGCGCATATGTAATAGATTTTGTCGCGCCTCCGCAACCGTAGATTACTATTTTCTGCTGGCTGACGGGAAGACCAGCTGCCTCGAGAGAATTTGCAAACCCCAGTCCATCCGTCGTGTGTCCAAAACATTTCCCATTTTTAATAGATACGACGTTAACGGATTTGCAGATTCTTGCCGCCTCGCTCATGTCGTCCATATACGGAATGACATCTTCTTTTTGCGGCATGGTAGTCGTAAATCCATCAAGTGAAAAGGTTTTTACGTAGTCCTCAAAAAACTTGGGAAGTTCTCCCTTGCGGAGATTAATTGTAAAAAATGCAGAGTTGACCCCGTAATGTCTAAAC
>JANZZB010000122.1 GCA_026419635.1 Clostridiales bacterium
CCAAAAAATTATGTTATCCGGTGAATATAAATCATATATGTTTAATATGGAATAATCATAATCCAAAAATGTTTTATTGTCAATAGCTTTGGTTAAAATAATTATACAATATTTATAGGAAATATAGACTATTGACAATGTTAAAGATTTTACATATCATTAAATACATATAATACTAGTATGAAAAGGAGATATTAAAATATGAGAATTTCAGCAAAAGGGCGCTATGCATTGGCCGCCGTTGTTTTTATGGCAGAGAATTATAGTAATGGTGAATATATAACGGTTATTAGTATATCCGAAAAGCTTGGCATATCCAAAATATATTTGGAGCAGGTTTTTTCTTTGTTAAAAAGAGGAGGTTTGGTTAATTCCGTAAAAGGTGCGCTTGGAGGATATCAACTGTCCCGAATGCCACGGCAGATAACCGTTTTTGATGTACTATCTGCAATTGAGCTTTCGCTTTTTGAACCCGCGGAAGAAACAGTTAAAAATAAAGCGCCTGAGATTGAAGAGGCGATGCGGTTATCTGCTTTTAACGTACTTGACATTGCTGTAAAAAGCACCCTTGAAAAAATATCACTTTATGATCTGGTAAACGAGGCTGAAAATCATAAAAAGGATCAGAATATGTTTTATATTTAAAGGAGTACGGGTATGGATTTTAGCACCCTTTGTATACACGGTAATAAAGACAAATATGAAAATACCGGAGCTTTAAGCGTACCGATTTTTCAAACAGCAAGCTTTGCGCATCCGGGCGTTGGACAAAGTACCGGATATGATTATTCTAGATTACAGAACCCTACGAGGGAACATCTTGAAAAGATAGTCGCAAAGCTTGAAAGCGGAATAGATTCAATGGCTTTTTCTTCAGGAATGGCTGCGATTGCCGCTTTAATGGAGCTCTTTTCGCCTGGCGACCATATTATTGTGTCAGATGATCTTTACGGAGGCTCTCATAGGCTTTTTCACAGTGTTTCCATGAAAAACAAAATTAGTTTTGATTTTGTTAATACAACAGAACTTTCTCAAATAGAATCACATATAGGAACAAATACCAAAGCAGTATTCGTTGAAACCCCTACCAATCCAATGATGCAGGTTACGGATATCAAAGCGGTTTCAAATCTTACAGAAAAACATAAACTGCTCCTCGTTGTCGATAATACGTTTTTAACTCCGTATTTTCAAAAACCGCTCAATCTTGGAGCTGATATTGTCGTTCATAGCGGTACAAAATATCTCGGCGGACACAATGATACCCTTGCAGGTTTTTTGGTTGTTCGAAATCACACTCTGTCAGAAAAGCTGCGCTTTATTTATAAAACGACCGGAGCATGTCTTTCTCCGTTTGACAGCTGGCTATTAATCCGCGGTATTAAAACTCTTGCTGTCCGTTTGGAAAGACAGCAGGAAAGTGCAAAAATACTCGCTGACTGGCTCTTGGCACAAAAGCATGTAAAAAAAGTATATTATGCAGGTTTAGAAACACATCCGGGTTACGAGATTTCGAAAAGACAGTCAACGGGCTTCGGTGCAATGATTTCTTTTGAAGTAGACTCGGAAGAAACCGCGGTCAGAGTATTATCGAAAGTTTCGTTAATACAATACGCGGAGAGTCTTGGAGGCGTCGAATCGCTGATCACTTATCCCATGCTTCAAACTCATGCGGATGTTCCCAGGGAGGTGCGCGAAGCGAAAGGCATTCAAGAAAAACTTCTGCGACTTTCTGTTGGACTTGAAAGCGTAAACGATCTGATTCTCGACCTTGAACAAGCATTGGAGGAATAACGTTGCATAGTCATTTTGATAAAATTATTGACCGTAAAAATACCAATTCATTAAAATATGATTTTATGGTTGAAAGGGGAAAACCGGACGGAATTTTACCACTTTGGGTCGCAGATATGGATTTTAGAACACCGGAATGCGTGATCAATGCGCTTGTCGAAAAAAGCCGGCATGGGATTTTTGGATACAGTGAAACCAAAGAAGTCTATTTCAATGTACTTAAACAATGGTTTCATCATCGTTACAAATGGGAAGTAGAACCCGAATGGCTGGTTAAAACACCGGGTGTTGTCTTTGCTATTTGTACTGCGATCCGGGCAATGACGGAGCAAGGGGATGCGGTTTTAATTCAGGAGCCGGTCTATTATCCGTTTTCGGAGTCCGTCAAAGCAAATAAACGCAAACTTGTTATCAATCAGCTGGTTAATTCCGGCGGAAGATATACGATCGATTTTTCGGACTTTGAGGATAAAATCGTAAAAAATAAGGTGAAACTTTTTATCTTGTGCAGTCCTCATAATCCGGTCGGAAGGGTGTGGACAAAAGAAGAGCTTATCGGAATGGGAGATATATGCTTAAAATACGGCGTTACTGTGATCTCCGACGAAATCCACGCCGATTTTACATATAACGGTTTTAAGCATTTCGTATTCTCCGATTTAAAGCCTGAATTTTCAGAGATTACGATTACCTGTACCGCACCGACCAAGACGTTCAATCTCGCAGGATTACAAATCTCCAATATTTTTATTCCAAACAGGGAAATCAAACGAAAATTTAAGAGCGAAATAATAAAAGGCGGTTACAGTCAATTAAATATTATGGGTATTACGGCCTGTCAGGCGGCCTATAGAGATGGATTTAAGTGGCTTTCGGATTTAAAGGAGTATCTTTCCGGGAATCTGAATTTCTTAAGAAATTTCCTCTTAAAAAAACTCCCTCAAATTAAGCTGATAGAGCCGGAAGGTACCTATTTAGTATGGTTGGATTTTCATGAATTGGGGCTTTCGGATGAAAAGCTTGAAGACTTAATCGTTAACCAGGCAGGACTTTGGCTCGATTCCGGTACCATGTTCGGTGCAGGTGGAGAAGGGTTCCAGCGTATCAACATCGCATGTTCAAGATCTATACTCGAGAAAGCTTTAATTCAACTTGAGCAGGCGGTAAACTCTCTTTAATTAATAATTAGAATAAAAACAGCGGAGTGCTCGAAAGACGCACCCCGCTGTTTTGATATATAAAAATGAATTTATTTTTGTCGGCGGCAATTGTGGGCTTACGATTTAAGCCAGTTTAATAAAAGTAAAAAAAATTTGTTATCATAAATCTTCTTTCGTATGTCTAAATAACGTTTAACTGAAAAATCAATCTTGAATTTATGACATTATTTATATAATATTGTAATATAAAGTAAATTAATATTTGTAAAACTAAAAGCTGTAACAGAAAGAATCTAATCAGCAGAAGTTCAGTTATCGTTTGCTACTAACTGTATGGATTGGGGATGTTGAAATAAGATGGAAAAGCTGAAAGAATTAATACATAATAATGAATCTTTTTTGCTTAAAAGAATTTTATCTTATGCGAAACTCCACGATTATGTAAAATTCACATCAACTCTTGAGGAGGCTTGGATTGCATCTATATCCGGTTTGTCTGAATCGATTATCCAGTGTATTTCAATTAAAAAACAAGTTCCGGAAATCAATGTTCATGAAGATTTTATTCATGATCCCATATCCTATTTTGGCAGAGTTGAAGCCCAGCTGCACAGGCAGAGGGGTATCACATTGGAAATGTTTTTGGGATTAATGAAGTATTATCGTCAATCCTATCTGGATTTGATTATGGAATCTGTTTCCGAACAGGAAAGTCAACGTTTGTATGTTCTTTGGGTTAATCGATTTTTTGATCATAATGAAATTGCTTTTTGTAAAGAATGGAACGAGCAATCAAAGGATAATTTGTTATCTGAGCTCCAAAAAACAAACAGGGAACTTTCCAATGAAAAGAATAAATACTTAACGATTTTTGAAAGTATACCAACGCCGGTCATACTTCTAGATGCTGAAAATTATTGCAAAAATATGAATTATGCAGCACAGCAGCTCCTGCAGGAAAACAAATGTTCTCCTGGCTATATTTATTACAATAATATACAACATTTACAGAAAGTGAACGATATTCTCCCATGGATTATTGAGGAATTCAATGCATTTTATCAGAGTACAGAATTAGAAGCTACTGTAGAAAAAGATTTTGAATCGCCTTCACACGGAAAGAGAAATCTTACAATAAAATTTCATCGTATGTTGGATGTTAGCGGAAAATTCACAGGTACGGTCATTATATTCACTGATGAAACGGTAAGCAAGCAAATAGAAGAGCAATTACGCTATATAAGCTTTCGTGATATCATGACAGGTTTATACAATCGAACATATTTTGAACAGGAAGTTATACGCCTATCAACAGGTAAGTTTAATCCGGTCGGAATCATTTCCTGCGACGTCGATGGACTAAAACTCGTTAATGATCATCTTGGGCATCAGGCTGGTGACGAATTAATTAAAATTTCTGGACAAATATTAAAGTCATGCTTTACAGAAAGCGATACGGTATGCAGAATTGGCGGAGATGAATTCATGGTAGTTTTACCGTATAGTGATGATGCAGCAGTACAAAAGGCATGTAAAAGATTTCGTGACAAGTTGACTGAACATAACACACTTACTATGAAAATGCCAATCAGCATTTCAATTGGATGGGCATCAGATAATCTTTTCTCAAGCAAAGATATCTTTAGAATTATTAAAGAGGCAGATAGCCGGATGTATTTGGAAAAAGAAGATCACCATGCAAAATACATCTCCATGTTTTTAAGATGTCTCAATCAATATGGTCAAGATTTGTTTTAATTACACAAATTCTTTACTAAAAACAAAAAGAGTCATACAAACAGTATGACTCTTTTTGATTGTATAAGGAATACCACCGGCAATGCCGGTGGTTCCAAAAAGCTTTAGCTTTGCGAAGAAAAAATAATCCTCCTT
>JANZZB010000123.1 GCA_026419635.1 Clostridiales bacterium
AGATGTGTATAAGAGACAGGTATACGGAAGCTTCTTTGATCCGTGAAATGGAGGAAAAGGGCATCGGCCGTCCGAGTACCTATGCTCCGATTATTTCAACAATAACCAGCCGCGAATATGTAAAAAAAGAACAAAAGAGCTTAAAACCGACCGCGCTTGGAGAAGCGGTTACGGATTTAATGTGTGATAAATTTAATGACATCGTTGATGTAAAATTTACAGCAAAGATGGAAGATGAACTTGACGACATCGTATCCGGTAAAAATGATTATAAGAAAATGCTTGAAGAATTCTATAACGGATTTTCCGAAGAACTCTCCCAGGCAGAAAAAGATTTAGAGAAAAAGCGTATCAAGGTCGTTGAGGAAAGTGACGTTGTTTGTGAACTTTGCGGTCGCAAAATGGTTATTAAACAAAGCCGTTTCGGAAAGTTTCTGGCCTGCCCAGGTTATCCGGATTGTAAAAATACAAAACCGATTACCGAAGATACGGGCGTATTATGTCCGTTGTGCGGTGCAAAAGTCGTAAAGAGAAAATCAAAAAGCGGATATAGCTATTTCGGCTGTGAAAAAGGCCCGGCATGCAAATTTATGACTTGGGATAAACCAACGACAAAGACTTGCCCAAACTGCGGAAAGGCAGTTTTCAAACGATATACCAAAGAAGAAAAAAAGAACGTATGCTTAGATCCTGCATGCGGGTGGGAAGAGGAGCTTAAAAAGAAAAAATGACGGTTAACGTAATCGGTGCGGGGCTTGCGGGGTGCGAAGCTGCCTGGCAGCTCGCAAAACAAGGAGTCCCGGTCCGGCTTTATGATATGAAGCCTTCTAAAATGACCCCGGCACACAAAAGTACTGATTTTTCCGAACTTGTCTGTTCCAATTCCTTTCGCTCGGACGAGCTCTCTAATGCCTGTGGCCTTTTAAAAGAGGAGCTAAGGCGATTAGACTCTTTAATTATGTGCAGCGCCGAGGAGACAAGAGTGAAAGCCGGCGGTGCGCTTGCTGTTGATCGCAACGCTTTTTCGAAAGCGGTAACAGAGAGGATACGGAATCACCCTTTGATTGAAGTAGTATCAAAAGAGATAACGGAAGTAAGCGACCAGCCTACGATCATTGCATCCGGCCCGCTGACTTCAGATTCGCTTGCAGAGGCAATTATTCGCCTGACTGGAAAAGAGGCACTTCATTTTTATGATGCCGCGGCACCGGTCGTGACATTTGAAAGTATTGATCAAAATCATGCGTTTTTTGCGTCTCGTTACTTAAAAGGAGAGGGCGACGATTACGTAAATTGTCCGATGGACAAAGAACAGTACGAATCATTCATAGACGAACTTATTACCGCGGAGGAAGCGCCTGTCCATGGTTTTGAAGATAAAATGGTTTTTGAAGGGTGTATGCCGGTCGAAGTAATGGCAAGAAGAGGGCGAGATACACTTCGCTTCGGGCCTTTAAAGCCTGTTGGACTTATCAATCCAAACACAGGAAAAGAGCCTTATGCCGTTGTTCAGTTGAGACGGGACAATGCTTTGGGCACGGTATACAACCTCGTTGGCTTCCAGACTCATCTCAAGTTTGGGGAACAAAAACGTGTGTTTTCCATGATCCCCGCTCTGAAAAATGCTGACTTTGTGCGTTACGGTGTAATGCACCGAAATTCTTATCTGGATTCTCCAAGACTGCTTGATCCATTTTATCGTTTACGAACGAATCCAAAACTATTTTTTGCGGGTCAGATAACAGGGGTGGAAGGATATATCGAGTCCACAGCCTCCGGGTTTTACGCAGGGCTCTCAATGGGCGCAATCCAGAGAGGAAATACTCCCGTAGCCTTCCCGCGTGAAACGGCAATCGGAGCGCTTGCATCGTATATAAGCGACGAATCAATTGACAAGTTTCAACCGATGAATATTAATTTTGGAATTATAACACCCCTTTCTTACAGGGTGAAAGGGAAACGCGAAAAAAACGCTGCAATTTCGGAACGAGCCCTGAAAGAGATAGAGACCATTAAGAATGAGATAAATCAACGGAGGTGAGCCAAATGCAAAATTCCAGCGACAAACACGCACGGATTATTATCGATGCAATGGGAGGCGACAATGCGCCGAATGAAATTGTTAAAGGAGCAGTTCTAGCTGCCAAAGAATTTCCGATTGATATCATTTTAGTAGGTAAAGAAGAAGCGATCCGTGATATTCTGAAAAAAGAAGGCGAAGACGATTTAAAGTTTCAAATCGTCCACGCTGCCGAAGAAGTCTTGATGGAAGATAATCCCTCGACTGTTTTACGGGATAAAAAGGATACCTCAATGGGAGTCGCATTAAAGCTTTTGGGAGAGGGCGGCGGCGACGCACTTGTATCGGCCGGATCGACCGGCGCGTTATTAACGGGCGGAACGTTGTTTGTCAAAAGAATTAAAGGAATTCGACGTGCAGCCCTGGCTCCCATTCTTCCGACTAAAAACGGAGGCGCTCTGCTGATCGATTGCGGCGCAAATGTCGAATGTACGCCAGAATATCTTTTGCAGTTTGCATATATGGGTTATTTTTATGCAAAAAGCCATATGAATATAAAAAATCCAAAAGTCGGTCTTATAAACATCGGAACGGAAGAAACAAAAGGGACGCCTTTATACAAGGAGACCTATGCGCTTTTAAAAAAGGCTGCAGATACGGGAACGATCAATTTTATCGGCAACATAGAGGGGCGCGATATTGTTGAAGGCAAAGCTGACGTTATTCTTTGCGACGGATTTACGGGTAACATCATCCTAAAGACAATTGAAGGAGTCGGATTGTTTTTCGTCGGTGAAATGAAAAAAATATTCAAGCAGTCGCTGAAGACCAAAATCGCTGCTTTAATGGTAAAATCAGGACTAGTCGATTTTAAGAAAATGCTTGATTATAAAGAAGTCGGCGGCGCGCCTCTTTTAGGGATTTCCAAACCGATTATCAAAGCCCACGGTTCTTCAGATGCGCACTCCTTTAAAAGCGCCATAAAACAGGCAGTTTTATACGCAAACTTGGATATTATTCCAAATATCACCAATAACCTTTGTCATATGACAATAAATGAAGAATAAATCGGGTATAATTTGTATTGACACATACACACTTTCAGAATATGATACCTAATAGGAAAATTCCATATGTCCTTTTCCAGGAGGTGAATGATTTGATTTACGAAAAACTTTTAGACCTTATTACTGAGCAATTTGGAGTGGATGGGGATACCATTACGGAAGAAACCTCATTCATGGAGGATTTAAACGCGGACTCTCTTGATTTAGTGGAACTGATGATGTCCATTGAAGAAGAATTTGATTTAGGCGAGATAGAGGATGACTCTCTTGACAAAATTAAAACCGTTGGAGATGCCGTTAAATTTGTCAAAGACCGAATTGAGTCGTAAAAAAAAATATAAGACATAAGAGGTTCCTGATTCGGTTTTTGTTTCTGCTGCAGCCCATCCGGCGCGGTAGTTTAGCGCCCGATGAAGGACCTTTTCTTTAAGGCGTAAAAATGAACGATTTAGAAAAAACAATTAAATATACCTTTGACAATCACGAACTTTTGAAAACCGCGCTGACTCACAGCTCTTTTGCAAACGAAAACCGTTCAAAGAAGCTGAAGTCCAATGAACGGCTGGAATTTTTGGGAGACAGCGTGCTTGGTTTTCTATGTGCCGAGTATCTTTTGAATACCCATCCCGATTACCCTGAGGGAGAACTTACAAAAATCCGGGCGGCAATCGTTTGTGAACAGGCGCTGTTTGAGGTTTCTGACAGAATCGGTCTTCGGGAACACCTGTGCCTTGGTTGCGGAGAAGAAGCAAGCGGCGGACGTTCACGTCCGTCTATCCTTGCGGACGCTGTAGAGTCTTTGCTTGCAGCGATTTATTTGGACGGCGGGATTGACGCTGCACATCAGTTTGCCATGGAGTTTATTATTATACCGCAGGAAAAACTGGCAATCAAAGGAAAGGCTTTCAAAGATTACAAAACGGCTTTACAGGAAATCGTGCAGAAAAACCATGAAGAGGTTTTAAGTTACCGCGTAAAATCCGAAGAAGGACCCGATCATGACAAGACATTTACAGTCGAATTGATGTTAAATTCAAATGTTTTTTCTGAGGGAACGGGACGCAGCAAAAAAGAGGCGGAACAAATGGCGGCGAAAGCGGCACTTGCGTTAATGGGCCAGGAATGAAATACTCTATTATTCCGATATTTATTCCCCATTTAGGATGTCCTCATAATTGCGTATTTTGCAACCAGCGGAAAATTGCAGGAACGCTGAAATCGCCCACGCCTTACGAAGTACGTGCTCTGATTGAAAAAGGGCTGCTTGTGTCGGGGCATCCTGCCGAAATCGCATTTTACGGCGGGAGCTTTACGGCTATTGATACAAAGCTGCAGGAATCGTATCTGGATACGGCGTATACCTTTATAAAAACCGGATTGGTGTCCAATGTAAGACTATCTACAAGACCGGACTGCATCGACGATAAAACGATTTTAAGATTAAAAAAATATGGCGTTACAACGGTTGAACTGGGCGCCCAGTCGATGGATGACGGTATATTAAAACTTTCGGGACGGGGACATACAAAAAAGGATATTATCGAAGCATCCCGAAAAATTAAAAACTCAGGAATGAAACTTATTTTACAGATGATGTGCGGACTTCCGGGGGATACAAGAGAGAAAGAC
>JANZZB010000011.1:0-18696 GCA_026419635.1 Clostridiales bacterium
AGCCACAAAAGGTGTATGAAGCGATATTAAACGAAGTAAAAGCTGTAAAAGCACAGGGAATTGACAAGGCTCTATTCGAAGGCATCAAAAAAGCAGCGCTTGGTTTGAGAATCCGTACTCTCGACTCGCCTGACTCACTTTGCATCGCACAGACTTCGGCTTATTTCAACGGCGCATTTTTTCTTGATTTTCCTGAAATCTATGATAGCATTACGGAAGATGACCTGGCACGTTTCATTTCAAACGTCTTAAAGGAAGAAGCATCTGCTATTTCAATTATCTATCCGCAATCATAAAAGCATTTGTTTAGGAGGTAGTTCGATTGGTTTCGATAGACCAGTACGAAGTATCGTTTCCCGGTCTTGGGATTCACCTTGGTTATTTTAGCCCATACGTTTTTAACACTTTTATTAAATGGTACGGCGTAATTATTGCTTTTGGATTTCTGCTTGCGGCATTTTATGCACTCAAGCGTGCAAAAGAATTTGAATTAAATGAAGACAATCTCCTTGACGGACTGCTGATTGGAACACCAGTTGCAATAGTTAGTGCGCGGCTTTTTTACGTTCTTTTCTCGTTAGCTGATTATTCGAGCAATCCGATAAGTGTGTTGTTTATCTGGGAAGGTGGTCTTGCCGTATACGGGGGAATTATCGGCGCTTTCATAGCGTCCTATTTCTTCTGCAGAAAACAAAAAATTAAATTTGGAAATTTTTTAGATTTGATATCTTTGGGTTTTTTAATAGGACAGGCGATTGGACGCTGGGGCAACTTTTTTAACCGCGAGGTTTTCGGACGGGAGACTTCCAGCCTTTTCCGCATGGTGCTTACGAACCCCACTGATCCCAGCATTGCGTTTTCTGTTCACCCGTTATTTCTCTATGAATCTTTTTGGAATGCTCTAGGATTTGTTCTTTTACATTTTCGTTCTAAGAAGCGTACTTTTCCCGGTGAAATCTTTTTGTTATATATCGCGTGGTACGGTTTGGGCCGTGGTATTATGGAGGGGCTGCGAGATCCGGCCTACATACTCAAAATCGCGGAGTTACCGGTCGACCGGATACTGGCTTTTTTGTCTTGCACAGTCGCAGTTACTCTGTTGATTTTGGGTTACAAAAAACAAAAAGCGCTCAAGCTGGCAGACACGAACAATTCCACCGGAGGTTCAGACAGGGTAAAGTTTGAGTTGCTGAAGGCGGCAGAAACGCCAGAGGGAGAAAAAATGTTTAAGGATCTATTAAACAAAATATTACGAAAAAAAAGTAACTCAGAGAAAATGGAAATTGGAACGTTTGTCGACAAAAGGTTAAACTCCGAATATACAGGGTATAAGCCAGCAGATATGGGCAATATGAATTCAGTTGGCGGAAGTGCTGTAAATTCTGTGAAAATGCCGGCAGAGGCAGACGAAACGGGTGAAATTATTGACAGTCAGACCGCACCCTCAAATATTGAGGCTATGGGAAATTTACCTGGAAATTCGAGTAAAAATGATACAACGATGATGGCATCCGCAGAAAATACGAGAGATATGCCGCAGGAAACGGACGAAATTAGCGAAACCATCGATAAGCAAGTAACATCCGAACAGAAAATAGATACGGATGGAGATGCAAACGCGTAAAACAGCGGAAAATTTTCTTAAAAAACATTGATTACACCTTCAGCATGTAGAAAGCCGAAACTGCACAAAAACATTTGACAAGTAATACGCAAAATGATATACTACCAGAAGCCGCATCGAACAGGCAGCCTGATTTTTTGGCTGATAAGAGAGATGTTCCGCCTGTTATTGAGCGTGACTCTAAGAAAGAAGAGAGGTGCTACCGGATGTATGCAATTTTAGAAACCGGCGGCAAGCAGTACCGTGTGCAGGAAGGCGACACAATCTACGTTGAGAAGCTCAATTTGGAAGATGGAGCCGAAGTTACGCTTGAAAGCGTTTTGACAGTCGGTGACGGAGCCGATTTAAAAGTTGGAGCCCCGTATGTCGCGGGTGCTTCGGTTACGGGAAAAGTGGTAAAGACAGGCAAAGGCAAAAAAGTGATGATTTTCAAGTACAAATCCAAGAAAAATTATCGTCGCCGCCAAGGCCACAGGCAGCCGTATACGAAGCTTGAGATTTTATCCGTCAAGGGCTAAGACGCATAGTTCATTGAGTTTAACTTTGGAGGTGTAATAAATGGCACATAAAAAAGGTGTTGGTTCCACTAGAAACGGACGTGATTCCGAGGCAAAACGTCTTGGTGTAAAGCGCGGAGACGGACAGTTTGTAACAGCAGGAAATATCCTCGTAAAACAACGCGGGACGAAAATTCACCCGGGTGTTAATGTCGGACGCGGAAGCGACGATACACTGTTTGCTTTAGCAGATGGCAACGTTAAATTTGAGCGCTTGGGAAAAGACCGCAAAAAAGTTTCCGTTTACGAGAAAGCGCAATAAGGCAAATAAAAAATTTAACGGAAATCCCGAGCACATTGCTGTTCGGGATTTTTTTTACCATTTTAGAAAGAATAATATATATTATATTAACGACGGAGTTTCTTTTCCATATATATAGAAGTGTGAAGAAATCATCAGGCGTTTTGGAATATCCCGAAATGCCTCCCATAAACGGATTTGTCGGACAGGTCTTTGGGCAATTAGTACCCCTTTAATCACGAAGGAGGCATTATCAGTGTTTATCGATATTGCAAAAATTAAGATCAGGGCGGGAAAAGGCGGCAATGGAGCCGTTGCTTTCCATAGGGAAAAATACGTTGCGGCAGGCGGACCGGACGGCGGAGACGGCGGTCACGGAGGAAATATAGTTTTTCAGGTTGACGACAATTTATCAACACTTATGGATTTTCGCTACAAGAGAAAATATGAAGCCCAAAACGGAGCAGATGGCGGGACGAAAAAATGTACCGGAAAGGATGGCAAAGACCTTCTCATCCGTGTACCCCGCGGTACTTTGATTCGAGACGTGAAAACGAATGCGCTTATTAAAGATCTTTCGGATGACGAACCATTTATCGTAGCTGCCGGAGGACGCGGTGGATTTGGTAATGCACGGTTTGCGACTCCGACGCGCCAGGTTCCGAATTTTTCTAAACCTGGTTATCCGGGAGAAGAAAAGGAAATTGTACTGGAACTAAAGTTGTTGGCAGACGTTGGTCTGTTAGGATTTCCAAACGTCGGAAAGTCGACTTTATTATCCATTATTTCATCGGCCAGACCGAAAATCGCTAATTACCATTTTACAACGCTTGCACCGAATTTAGGAGTTGTTTCAATTGCGGAAGGCGCTTCTTTTGTGGTTGCGGATATTCCCGGCATTATAGAAGGGGCATCAGAAGGCGCTGGTTTAGGACATGATTTTCTACGCCACATTGACCGTTGCCGGCTGCTCATCCATCTTGTAGACGCTTCAGGCAGCGAGGGACGCGATCCTGTCGTTGATTTTGAGACAATTAATGAAGAACTTAAAAAATACAGTGAGACACTCGCTAAAAGACCGCAAATTCTTGCAGCAAATAAGACAGATATTTTGCAGGACAATACGCTTCTTGAAAAATTAAAAGCGTATGCCAGGAAACAAGATATCCCCGTCTTTGAAATTTCTGCAGCAACAAATACAGGTGTTAACGAATTAATCCATGCGGTTTGGAATAAACTTCAGACACTGCCTCCCGTTAAAATATTCGAGCCGGAATATATCGCTCCGCAGGAAGAAGATTCTTTTGATCAGTCTTTTGATATTCATATAGAGGATGGCGTATATATAGTTGAAGCGAAATGGATTGAGCGTATGATGGGTTCGGTTAATTTTGGGGACAATGAATCCAGAATGTATTTTGAACGTGTTTTAAAAAACGCTGGGTTATATGATAAACTTGAGGAAATGGGAATTAAAGACGGCGATACAGTTTCGATTTACGGATTGGAATTTGATTATATAAAATAAGGCTTAAGGTGAGGGGTGACGAACCCGACTCCCCTCACCTTAAACAGCATAAAGCGGGGCTGACCCGTTTTTGGAGGACATTATATGCAGCAGTATTTTTGGCCGCTTGCTTTAGTCATTGCTTCAAATGCCGCTTATCACGTTGTAACCAAATCAATGCCAAGTCATGTGAATCCACTTGTGTCATTAATCGTTACGTATATAACGGCAATTATCGCATGTATGGTACTGTTCTTTGTAACTGGACCTCAAAAAGGTTTTCTGGATTCGATTCACGATTTAAACTGGACGAGTGCAGCGCTTGGTGTTGCCATCGTCGGGCTTGAATATGGATATATCATGGCTTACCGGCTTGGCGCTAACGTTAGTTCCGGACCACTCATTTCTTATATTGCAGTGTCCATTGTTCTTATACCAATCGGGCTATTGTTATTTAGGGAGCATATTTCTTTTAGTCAGTTGATTGGTGTTGCGCTCTGTATTGTGGGATTAATTTTTATTAATAAATAAATTTTTACTTATCAATGCAATGTATTTAACTATTAAAAAGAACGTAAAAAATAAAGGAGTTTTAACGATGTCGGAAGCTGAAACAAAATGCCCCAAATGTGGTTCAACACAATTAAAAACGGGTAAAAGAGGTTGGACTATATGGATGGGTTTAATAGGAGCAAATACAATTATATCGACATGCTTAAAGTGCGGTCACAAGTTTAAACCTGCAAAAGAAAAAAAATAAACTTAATATACATTTATAAAAAGCCGAAGAACTCGGCAGGTTCGTATAAAAAATTACCTCGTAATCATCTGATTACGAGGTTAATTTTATAATCTGAAAATCCTATTAAAAGAAGTAACAGGATCCTTTTGTTATGTGTTATTTTTCGGCAATAAAAATGGGGCTGGTTCTGTATTCCTCGTTTGCTTTAGCTGCGGGTACCGGGCTGGCCATATAATAAAGATCGGTTGCTGTGCTCTCAAGCTCAAAAAAGCGCTTTGCATTATCAGAAAGTGCATTGACGGAGGCGGGCTTTGTAATGAGCGGTAATTCGGCACTATTCTTCATTTGTTTTAACAGTGCTTGCCCTTTCGTGTTAAATGCGAGCACTCGAAGATAGGGAGGATTGTAAGCGGCCATTTCTTTTGTTATGCCAAGATAGGCGCATAGAAGTATTCTGCGAATTCTTGAATGGGCATAACGTTTCGTTTTAGCATGTTTACAGATCTCTTCAAAGGATAGTCCTGTTTGAACGGCCCGAAACAGACGTTTATCTAAACCTTCGCTAATATCTGGTAACCGTTCATAATATTCAGCCGGAAGTCTTCGAAGATAGGAAACAATGGATCGTTCAGCGTTTTTAAGCAATACGGGAGCTCTTTCTAACTCAATTTCTTCCTTGAGTATGGAAAAAGATTCTTTGTTCATGTACGGAATTAAGTCGGAAAGATCTCCATTTTCCAAAAGATTGCGAAGATGCGACGCGGAAGCAGTGTTGCCGCTTGCAGATTTAGCATCATGGGAAGCTCCGATACGGCGGATGGTAACAGGGGCTATTGAAGAGTTGAGACGAAAAAGCGATTTGATATACTCAATTGCGAGTATATTATTGGGTGAAGATAAAAGATTTGACGATTTCGAACCGAGCATGGCTAAGATAGCTTTTTGACGGGCAGACGCAAAAGAAATGCCTTTTTGCAGTTCGTTTTGGAGCAAAGGAGGAAATTCCTCAGATAAAAGCGCGATCGCAACATCCCGCAATGGATCTATATAGCCCAATTCGCTGCCGAATGATAGATGTGTCACAATATTTGTAGATGCAAGTATGGAAACAGAGGATTTTGCAAACCCTTCTGCTGAAGAAAGCGCGTAGGGTGTAGGCAGTTCCAGCACTAAATCGGCGCCCGACAAAACGGCTGATTTTGCACGTGCATGTTTGTTCATACACGCGAAGTCTCCACGTTGAACATAGTTTCCGCTCATTACGCAAATAATAGCGCATTCTGTACCACAAAGAAGACGGGTCTGCTCAATATGAAGCATATGTCCGAGGTGAAATGGGTTGTATTCTGACACTATGCCGCAGACTTTCATTTTTTCTCCTCCATAAAATTCAAAAATGAGTTGTTTTTTTCGTCGAATTATTGTACAATTTGGAGTGGCTTTAAGTAGATAGTTTATTCTACAATAATATAACAACTGTTTCAACAGTACATTGAGGAGTGTCTTAAAAAAATGAATGTTCTGGTAATTAACGCAGGTAGCTCTTCGCTGAAATATCAGCTGTTCGATATGGACAAGAGCGTTGTTCTAGCCAAAGGACTTTGCGAAAGGATCGGCATTGACGGAAGACTAAAGCATAGTCCCGCCGGAAAAGACAGCTATATTGCCGAACTTCCGATGAAGACCCATGCAGATGCGATAAAATATGTTATAGACGCATTGGTCGACAAAGATCATGGTGTGGTCAAGAGCCTGAAGGAAATCGACGCTGTAGGACATCGTGTTCTCCATGGCGGCGCGAAATTCCACGAATCAGTTTTGATTGATGAAAAGGTTCTTGAAGCAATTGAAGAATGCATACCGCTCGGCCCTCTGCATAATCCGGCAAACCTGACCGGTATTCGTTCCTGCGCTGAAGTTCTTGGCAAAGATTTTCCGCAGGTTGCAGTCTTTGATACCGCTTTCCATCAGTCAATGCCGAAAAAGGCGTTTCTCTATGCTATTCCTTACCGCTACTATACAGACTATAAAATCCGTCGCTACGGCTTCCACGGCACGTCCCACCGTTATGTTTCCTCTCGTGCTGCCAAACTTTTAGGCAAACCGAATGGAGAGGGACTTAAAATTATTACTTGCCATCTTGGTAACGGTTCGTCCATTGCAGCAGTAAAAAATGGAGAATGTATCGACACTTCGATGGGACTTACACCGCTTGAAGGCCTTCCGATGGGAACCCGTTCGGGAAGCATCGACCCTGCGATCATCGAGTCTATCGCAAACTACGAAGGCAAAACCGCCCAACAAATTGTAAATATGTTAAATAAAGAATCTGGCATGCTTGGCATTTCCGGAAAATCATCCGATTTCCGTGATTTGATTGCGGAAGGCGAGAAGGGCGACGAACGCTGTAAAATTGCTGTTGAAATCTTCATTTATGCTGTTCGTAAATACATCGGTGCATATGCTGCGGCGATGGAAGGCGTAGATGCAGTTGTCTTTACCGGTGGTGTTGGAGAAAACGACAAACAATTCCGCGAAGCAATGTGTGCCGGACTTGACTATATGGGTATTTCGATTGACATTGAGAAGAATAACAATGCAAAACGCGGGACAGAATTGGATATTTCAAAAGACAATTCTAGAGCAAAAATACTGGTTATTCCTACAGACGAAGAAATGGTAATCGCCCAGGATACAGCCGAGATTTTACAAAAAAAATAAAGGGAATTAATTTCCCCGATAATATTTAAAAATTACAAAAACCGGAAAGATTAATACGGCTTAGGATATTTATTCAGCATAAGCTGAAAAAAAGTATTCATGTGCCAGATTCTTCCCGGTTTTTGTGTTATTTTTTTTACATGCTTTCCATGTGATCGCGTTCGCGGAAAAGCAATGAGATGCACCAGAGGCCGGCGAGAGCTACGAGCGTGAAAACGATTCTGCCCGGCACCGACGTTTGTCCGCCAAATAAATAGGAAACAAAATCAAAGCGGAAGAGTCCGATGCTGCCCCAGTCAAGTGCGCCGATAATTACCAGTACCAACGATATTCTATCGAGGACCATAAAAAAGAATCAACTCCTTTTTTCAATTACTGCAAAATTGGAAAAGTTCCGAACTGTTGCAGATCTTCAAGTCTAGTATTCCGCACGATACAGAAAATATGCAAATCGGTTTGTCTTAGAAAATTTTCTGTAACCTTTTTCAAAAATAATTTATTTAAAGTGAAAACCATCATTAAATTATTTGCATGAGTGTGGCTTAATATTTATATTATTTTGCTTTTGGAAATAAAATAGAATATTTTATAAAATGAATTAAAAAATTTTTCTTAATAAAAAAGGAAATGCATTGTGTCTTAAAAAAATTTCCAAAATCAAAAATGAATTTGAATTCAAATTCATTTTTCTATTTTTGATAATATAATATACATTTTAAGGAGAAAGAATAAGTTGGTTAGTGTTTCTATAGTAGTGTATTCATAGCAGTATGTAATAAAGTTTCATTGAAATACCCAAAAATGCTGAAAGAAAAGCATATTGTAAATTATTGACATTTTCCATATTGCTTGTGATATAAGTACAACACTTGCAATACAAAAAGCCTTGATTATAATATTTCATTCTAGTTACCGTGGTATGTCAACACCTCTATTAATAAGGAAGCAATAAAAAACAAAACTGGAGCCTTTTCAATCGGCGCCAGTTTTATTTTTATAATGTTAGATATAAGTCCAATTTGTGAATACAAATGGTTTAGTTTTTTGCTTTGTTTTCTGAGGAGCGCTTAATAACCTTCAGTCGGACAAACTCTTCACGGTCTTTCTCTTCTAACGCGTCAGAAATAAATTTGATATTATTTCGAAAATCAGGAATAATGATATTTTTCAGAGCGTTTGCCCGTTTTTGCGTCTTCCGTATTGCATGCGCCAGTCTATAGACAGACAGTTCGATTTCGGCCAATCTGCAGGTGAGATGCTTAACGTGGCTAAACTGGATATACGCTTCGTCCAAAAACAGGTTTGTGCCGGCAAAACCATAAGTTATTTCCGGCAACGGTGTTTCATCCGGTGTTTTTGGCAACTCAACTCCCATTACAGAAGTAGAACGAAGAGCGACGGAATCGTCAATAGAGACAGACATCGCCGCATGCACACAGATATTCTGACCTAATGTGATATTGGCACGCTGAAGTGCCTCGTAAGCCTTGGAAAACGAACTGTCGATTTGTGACTGCAACGATTCGGCCGCACCAATGAGAGACATCATTTCCCGTATTAAAATATTACGTTTTCGGTCCATCAGGTCGTATCCGAGACGAGCGAGCGTCAGGGATCGCTTCTGCGACATTAGATTACCTTTTGTCGGAATGACGGGAGGCATCTCGTTTCAGCTCCTTTATGCGGAAAAAACAAATAAAAGCGGTTTTGCCCATTTGGAGAAAACAAAGGGTTAACCCCGTATCGCGTTTTCCTCTTCTTCTATATAATATTTTTTTAACAGACCCGCGTCAATTCGGTCAAGAGCTTCTTTCGGAAGTTTAGAGAGAAGATGCCAGCCGATCTCAAGCGTTTGTTCTATTGATCGACTTTCTTCTGGCGGTTGTTTTACGAACAAATTTTCGAAATCGCGACCAAATGCCATGTATTTTTTATCAATGTCAGTTAACTCTTCCTCACCAATAACAGAAGCTAAACTTCTCGCTTCCTGAACATTTGCATAAGAGGCAAATAGCTGGTTGGAAAGCGCCGGGTGGTCTTCTCTGGTGTAACCTTTTCCAATGCCGTCCTTCATCAGTCTGGATAGGGAAGGAAGGACTGAAATAGGAGGATAGATACCTTTTTGCTCCAAAGAACGATCAAGTACGATCTGACCTTCCGTAATGTAGCCTGTTAAATCAGGAATCGGATGTGTAATATCGTCGTTCGGCATCGTTAGGATCGGAACCTGCGTAACCGACCCGGGAGTTCCTTCGATCATTCCCGCTCTTTCATAAAGTGAGGCAAGATCGGAATACAAATATCCCGGATAACCTTTGCGGCTCGGAATTTCACCTTTTGAGGACGAGAATTCACGCAATGCTTCGCAATAGGAAGTCATATCAGTCATAATGACCAGTACGTGCATGTTGTGCTTAAAGGCAAGATATTCAGCCGCAGTCAAAGCGCATCTTGGAGTTAAAATACGCTCAATGATCGGATCGGAAGCAAGATTCATAAACATAACAACACGCTGCAATGCGCCCGATTCCTCAAAATCACGGCGGAAGAATTCAGCAGTATCGTTTTTAACACCCATTGCTGCAAATACTATGGCGAATTCGCTGTCATCATCCTGAACCTTGGCCTGACGTACCATCTGTGCCGCAACCTCGTTATGTGACATACCGGAACCGGAGAATATTGGAAGCTTTTGTCCGCGGATTAACGTTGACATACCGTCGATAGCCGAAATACCGGTAAAAATGCAGCTTCTCGGATACTTTCTTGAAACAGGATTAATGGCGGAGCCGTTTATATTGCGGCGTTCGTCAGGATAAAGTTTACCCAGCGAATCGATCGGGCGACCAGCACCACTAAAGATTCTGCCAAGCATTTCTTTTGAAAGCGGAATTTCCATCGGCCGGCCAACAAAGCGGGTATGGGCATTTTCCAGTGAAAGACCGCGAGTACCCTCAAAAACCTGAATGACGACACGCTCACCGTCTATCAGAATGACACGCCCTGTACGTTTCTGACCGTTATCTAATGTAATTTCACAGACTTCTTCAAATGTAACGTCCTTTGCACCGTCCAATACGATCAATGGGCCGTTTATTTCAGACAGTCCGACATATTCGACTCTCATCCTATGCTCCATTACCACGGCGCACAATTTACCGGTAAACTCCGTGCGGAGCTTATTGGTTGTGACGCGGTTGCCGCTATCCAGGCGAGCGGCGCGCCGAATTAATGCTGTTTTATAAACAATTTAAGAGTTGTTTTTTATCAATTCATCCAGCTTTTCGTTAATCTTTTTCTTCATGTCATCCAAAAGGGAAAGATTATCATTAGGAATATCGTATTTAATGCGGATTAATTCATCAAACAGCCCGGTATCTTTTATCCGGGAAACTGGTATGTTTTTTGCAATTACTTCTTTTGATTTTTCATACAAGTGAATCATAACCATCATCATTTTCAGCTGCTTCTCAATCGGAACGTAGGTATCGGTATCGTTATAGGCATTCTGTTGTAAAAACCCAAGACGAATAACCCTTGCGCTCTCGACAATCAATTTCTGATCATCAGGGAGAACATCAGAGCCGATCAGTTTAACAATCTCAAGCAGCTTCGATTCTTCCTGCAAAAGGGATGCAATTTTAGAACGGTATATTGAAAAATCAGGCCCGAAACTATTTTCATACCAGGAATCCAGCATCGAAAAGTACTCCGTATACGAAGTAATCCAGTTGATGGCAGGGAAGTGACGCGCATAAGCAAGCGAACGGTCAAGAGCCCAAAAAGTACGTATAAAGCGCTTTGTATTCTGGGTAACCGGTTCTGAAAAATCGCCGCCCTGCGGAGAAATTGCCCCGATGATTGTAACCGAGCCTTCCGTATCATTCAGACCTTGCATATATCCTGCCCGTTCGTAAAACTCGGCAAGGCGTGAAGGTAAATAGGCGGGGTATCCTTCTTCGGCAGGCATTTCCTCAAGACGCCCTGATATCTCACGGAGCGCCTCTGCCCAACGGGACGTCGAATCGGCTAGAATTGCGACATGATAACCCATATCTCTGTAGTATTCTGCCATTGTAATTCCGGTATAGATAGATGCTTCACGTGCCGCAACAGGCATATTGGAAGTGTTTGCAATTAGAATTGTACGGTCCAGCATAGGTTTATTGGACTTTGGATCTAAAAGTTTAGAGAATTCCTCGAGAACCTCGGTCATTTCATTACCGCGTTCTCCACAACCTATATAAATAATAATGTCTGCGTCCGACCATTTTGCCAACTGATGTTGGGTGATTGTTTTTCCGGCTCCAAATGGTCCGGGTACTGCTGCGCATCCGCCTTTCGCAACAGGGAAAAGCGTATCGATAATGCGCTGGCCAGTTATAAGCGGGCGTATCATCGGTAGACGAGTCTTGTAAGGTCTAGGCATTCTGATCGGCCATAGCTGACAAAGAGTTAAAGGTGTCATTGTACCTGTATCGCTGACTAACTCGGCAATCGTGTCATCTACTTTATACGAGCCCGAAGGCTTAACGTTTTGAACGGTACCGGACAACTGGGGGCTGAGAAGAACTTTATGAAGAATTAATTCCGATTCCATTGTTTCAGCGTAGATATCTCCACCGTTTAAACGATCACCATTTTTAACCTTGATTTCGACATTAAAAACCCTATCCGGGTCGAGTGACGAAATGTTAAGGCCTCTTGCAATAAACACGCCGCTTTGCTTCTCAATAGCACTGAGCGGACGGGCAATTCCATCGTAAATATTGCTCATGAGGCCAGGCCCGAGCTTTACGGACATCGGCGCGCCAGTGTCATAGACTGGTTCACCGGGCTTTAAGCCGGACGTATCCTCATAGACCTGCACGATAGCATGGTCACTTTTTACGCCGACGACTTCACCGAATAAACGCTCGTCTCCGACATATACCATATTCAGCATAGAAAGGCTGTAATCGCCGCTAACCGTAACGACCGGTCCGTTGATACCGCGAATAAATAAGGACTTGTTATCCAAATCGGTTCACCTCAAAATCAAAGTTCGGCTAATGACACACCGAACATTTCGGTAAAATGCTCGTAACGTTCTGACACTGCCAAATCAAATGATTCGTCAATGCGCATACGCTTGTCCTTGCACTCGGCTACAATGCCGCCAAGGGTAAAATTTCCTTCCCGAATGTCAACGTCATTTGGTGCAAAAGCCGACTTGACTTTATCAATAAACTGCATATCGGCATTACGGAGGTAAACGACGGTGCCACAGCTGCCGTTAACCATGGATGCCGCTTTTTTGGAAAGCTGCAGCAATCGTTCCTCGTATTCGGGAGTGCTTGTATAAACGCTTATTCGGTTTCTCAGCTCGTCAAATACAGCGTTTGCAATTTCATTCCGCCGCAGAAACAAGGTGCGTTTTGCATCCAAAAGTTTTTTGGAAAGGCGTTTTCCTTCGGTAGATTTAATTTTTGCAATTTCATCTTTGATATACTTAAACACTTCAGTAAGAAATTCATTTTCAGCCGTCGTCAGGGCCTGTTTATACTCCAGATCAATTTCTTTTTTTATTTTTTCAGCCTCTAAATGTGCGTCATTTAAGATGGCAGAAGTGAAGCGTTCCAGTTTTTCATCGTATTTAGGCATAATTAACTCCATGCACCGCGCTAATAATAACAATCATCTTAAACAAAACGCGGTTACCGGTTATAACGGCGAACGGTACGCCGAATTCAAAACTTTCAATGATCCTCACCCTAGATCTTTATGCCGATCGCTTCACGGACATAGCGGGTGATTGAGTCGGGGGTTCGCCCGGTGCCGTGGCGGTCCGGGATTTCGACTACAAGCGGAATATGGCGGTTGAGCTTTAAATCGTAGATCATTTCTGGGCACAACTTTGCTAGTTTTTCCGTAATCAGTAGGATACCGATCGTATGATCAGCAAGAACTTTTTCAATTGAACTGATCACTTCAGCACGTTCATGCACTACGACACCCTCGATACCCGCTAGTCGCATTCCGGTCAATGTATCCGTATTATCCGAAATGAGAAAATAACGCATGAAATTCTCCGTTCCGCCGCTTTTGCCGGCACAAGTAATAACAGTTTTAGAAAAGGATATGGAAGAAAACAGAGTAACAGAAATCAACTTTATTTTCTTTCGGCGTTTCCAATATTCAATAATTAAATCTTGTTAAGAATCAGGATCGAAATCAGAACGCCGTAGAGAGAAATAGCTTCTGCAAGAGCAACGAAAATCAATGCTTTACCAAACAGGCTTCCATCTTCCGAAATTGATCCGAGAGCTGCTGTTGAAGCAGATGCAACGGCAATACCAGAACCGATACAGGAGCCTGTTGTAACAAGGCCCGCGCCAATAAAGGCAAGTCCGGCTGCAATACCGGTCGGAGCAGCTGTGGCACCCGCAGCGGCAGCGTCAGCAGCAATTGCGGGGGAGCCGGTCATGGATACGATCGCCATTACAGCGATAACTCCGAAAAACGAGGTAATACCAGCAAAAAGAATTTTTTGAGCTCTTTTTTTGGTGGAAACAGGCTTGATTTTTGAATAAACGACAGGGGCTACCATAGCAAAGATTGCTAAAATTGTTAGATACAACACAGGAAAAACCTCCACTCATTTGTTAATATTGTTTTTGTAATTTATTTCAAAAGGCTTGTATTTGTAGCCGTTGCCTGTGTAAAAGCGGGAAAACATTTCGTAGAAATTCAGCCTCATAACCTGTATGCCGACGATCATGCCCTCGAGTAACATGACAAACGCGTTACCAAATATAAGGACGAAAATGTTTTTAGAACCGCCGGAAAGGGATGCGAGTGTGTAAACTGCCATCATCATAATTGCGTGATTTAGCGCAAACATACCGACACGGACGAATGAAATCGTATTAGTCAAAAACGATAGAATTACGTCGAACAGTTCAATTAAATTTACCATTATAAATTCACTTTTGCTTTCAGGAACCCATTTTTCGCGATGGCGGACGAAATGGGCAAGGGGCTCTTTTAAGAAAATGATAATAAGCGGAAGAACGATAAGGAAAAGGATAAACCATTCGGATACAAGTTCTTTATGGCCCATAAGATAAGCGATTGCCCCAACAAGGATAGCCCAGTAAAGCACGAATCCTGCAAGGCCGTTTGATGAAAAGAATATTTTTTCGGGATCTTTTTGGTGTACGCCGTTGATCATATTTGTAATAATTGATATGGTAATCATGATGACTCCGATCAGTACTCCGCCGATCAAAGTTCTGTTAATGTTGCTTGAACTTTCAATGACATGAAAACCATGCAAGAGCTCTTCGCTTCCAAACACACTTCCGTAGAATATACCAAACAGAGTGCTTGATACGCCTGCGTATGCGATAATACGACCCAATTTAATCCCTTTTAATTTATCCAGCAGGATTCCGGCAAGAAGCAACACGAATCCTTGACCGATATCACCAAACATAACACCGAACATAAGGGTATAACAAATAGCCATTAAAGGGGTGGGGTCAAGTTCCCGGTAATTCGGCAATCCATACATTTCGACAAAATCCTCAAACGGAGAGAAGATTTTGCGATTTACGAGTTTGGTGGGAGGGGTATATTCTTCAAAATGATCTAAATCGTCAAATACATACGTAACTTTGTCATGCATTGACAGGCCTTTCGAGATTGGTTCAATCTCGTTATCAGGTACCCATCCGATCAGATAGAAGCTGTCTTGCGTATGCGATGCAAACTGGCGGATATCATAAGAATCATTTAAATAACGTAGTCTGCTGTAAATAGAGAGAAAACGATCCGATTCCGACTCTTTTAAAGAAATAAGCGCATGGTCAATTTCGGCTATTCTCTTTTTTGACTCCTCTATCTCTTTTTTCAGGTTTGCGATTGCTTCGACAGGTGTACCTTTCACTCTTCCGCTGATTCGGATCCGTTCAAAATGGAAGGTTGTAAAAAGAGAATCAATTTTTGTAATAATGGTGCGTGGAGCAAAATACATACCGTAAACGTAATCGCTCTTTATTGAACTTGGAAAGAAGTAACAGTCTTTGTTTTCTTTAAGATGGATCTCAAGACCACGATACGTTTCAACCGGAATTCGGCCGAAACGAAAATGTGCATATGTAAAGTTGAATAAATCTTCAAGGCGGGCGCCTAAATCACCGTAATAAGACAACTGGAGGGTGATTTGCTCATCCTCAATAATCAGTTTGGAAAGGCGGCCGCGTTCCTCGCGTAGTTCAGTTACGTGGCTTAATAGGTCAGCAAAATATCCTTTTATTTCTTCGTCCGACTCAGGCGCGTTTGAAAAATCCCTATAGTCGGGTGAAATACCTACGACGTCAGAGAGCGTAATAGATTGTTTTAACAGATCACTGTAAGGATTTTTATATTGAAAAGGATATAAGCCTTTTAAATTTTTTGCTACAGAGATCGAATCTTCCGGATGAAAACCTCGTCCTACAAGGCAAGAGGAAACAACATTATCAAATTCCTGCAATGGACCAACAATGCTAAGAAGTTTCATGCTGAGTACTGCCATCCGAGCCTCCGTTTCTCCGCGCTTTACAGGAATAATGTTTGCCCATTGCCATGCCGGGCGCGGTCCGAACATTGGTAAACCGGGGATGAAATGAACAGATCTCTTTTAGGGGAAAAAAATATTTTCGGGTGTAACAGAATAACGCACACTTTCAATAATATGAACAAGGTTAGAAATTTCAGCTTTCTTGAGGTTTAGGTAAACAATGCACAAATATATTGACGGTGAAGAATGGAAAATCAGCTTACGGCTTTCTGAAACATAATAATCAAACATATATACCATAATATCATTAAGCTTCCGGTTTGCAAAAATTTTCCGATATGGTGAGCGCATAAGCTGAGCTATGATATCTTCTTCCATTTCCGCCTCTGAAAGCGAACGCAGAAAATCGTCACTGATCTTATAATTAGAATGAATCATATAGTCAATCAGTTCGCTGGAGGCAACCTGAAAGTTCATTTTAAGCCGCAATACTCGAGATATATTTTCAAGGTCAACCTGCGCGCCCAAGAAATCAAGCAGCAATTTACGGGTTTCACCGCTGTAATTTTTATGGATTACACTGAAGAAAGTATCATAATAAATCTGCCAAAGAACAAGTTCAATTGTATAATAATCGAGGGATTGCTCCACCGTCGGAGCAAGTCGTGTCAGTGCTCCGTAATACGGGGTGCGGCGTACAGACGTCAATAGATCCTGATACGTTTTTGCACTGTTAAGAGCAGGAAGGGAAATTCGGCTTCGTTTCGAAAAAGGTTCCGGCAGGTCAACCGAAAAATCTTCAAGCATTCCGAGCGAATAATATCTCAAAAACGAAAGTATAAGATCGATCTCAAACTGTTCTATGACAAAGCGTGTTAATCCTTTGTCAGCTGTCGGGATAAAATTCAGCATTCTATCAAATTCGTCCAGAAGGGAACGGCGTAAAACTGCCTCCAGATAACCGCGATGTGCCGAGAATTCATCTACTTGACTTAACGTCTTTTCCCAACTAGGATGACGTTTTAAGTAAGAAACCACTTCAGCGATAGAATGCATTCCTGTAAGCCGTTTGTAATCCTCTGTCCGGAGCCGCTTTGAATAGAGTGCCCGAACCTTTGAAAAAAGCCCCGCGTATTTTTGTTCTTCCAGAATACCCATATTACTTACCTACAATCGTCCTAAAAAGATCGTCTACCCAACGTTCTCTACTTTGCGAAAAGGTTTCCTCCACTATTTCAAGCTTTTGCTTTAAGTGGGTGTCGATCTGCGCAATAGACTCATCACAGGCAACTCTCTCATTTTCGCGCACAATTTCAATGCGTCGGTTTGCGCGGTTTAAGTAGTCTTCTCTGATTTTGTTTTTATCGTTCGTGATCATTTCATTCAGATGATTTTTGGCACTGGCGGCCTCTTCTGCGATTTTTTTCGCTTCTTTTTCGGCCTCAATGATTCGGTTGATAATATCGAGGTGTTCCACTGTGGCGCCACCGCTTTCATAATTAAAATACGATAATAAAGTAGTATAGCAGGATTTGTTAGGGTTTGCCAGTGCTTTGTATGACAAATAGTCATAAAAGACATCCCTTTTAATTGAATATTTTTGTATAATTCGACGGATGTGGAGATTGAAGATTGTCTCGAGGAATGTACAGGTGTATAATAAATAAAATTTTCATAACATTCCGGGAGGGATCTATTTTGCAGCTATGCGACATGCACGTACACAGTCAATTCTCCTGCGATGGTGTTTCAGCAATGGAAGAGATATGCAATTCGGCAATTCAAAAAAACTTATCACATATCGCTTTTACAGAACACTTCGATGTTACGCCAGAGCTGCCGGATGAAAAGTATTATACCGATCATGAGAAAGAGCGTTTACTTGAATTCGAAAGGCTTACGAAAAAGAATAAAAAGGAGCTGGACATTCTTTTTGGTATTGAATTGGGACAACCACATCACAATCCCGAATCTGCCGTGCGGCTCTTGTCCGAAAATAAATTTGATTTTGTTTTAGGCTCTCTTCATTTTTATAAAAGCCCGACCGGACAATATCATGACGTATATTTTGTCGATTACTCCGTCATCAATCCAAGTATTATGTTTAGCAATTATTTTACGGATATGCAATGCATGGTAGAATACGGTGGATTCGATGTAATTGCACATCTAGATTACCCTTTAAGGGTCCTGAAAGAATATATCGACAGACCGACCATAAAAAATTACAGGGATTTAGTGGATTTAGTGTTAAAAATTGCTGTAAAAAAGGGAATTGGGCTCGAAATCGGTACACGAGGACTCCTTGACTGGCAGCAGCGCGTTGGCCCGGAAGAGTGGGTTCTAAAGCGTTACCGCGAGCTTGGGGGGGAAATTATTACGACCGGAAGTGATTCTCACAGCGCCGAAAAAGTCGGCTACGGGATTGAGGAAGCTTGCGCTGCGGCTCAAAGAGCAGGGTTTTCTTATATAACTTATTTTTCAAAGCGGAAACCAGTTTTCGAGAAAATTGAATTTTAACAGTTCTTTCTCATATAAAGGATGAGGTGCTTAGTGGCAGAAGTTACACAAAATTCCTATGCTAAAATCAATCTGACACTGGATGTGTTAGAAAAAAGACCGGATTCGTATCACGAAGTCCGGATGATTATGCAAACTGTAAAATTAAATGATACGGTTCAAATCTTGACTTCAGACAAACCCGATACGATCGAACTTAAGGCCAATCTTCCATATCTGCCGACCGACAGCCGTAATAT
>JANZZB010000011.1:18706-18950 GCA_026419635.1 Clostridiales bacterium
GACTTAAAAATCCGGGAATCATTATCAAATTGGAAAAGAAGATTCCGGTTTCGGCCGGACTCGGCGGAGGAAGCGGAAATGCTGCCGCTGTATTACGAGGGTTAAACACGCTTTTTCAAACGGGACTGAGTCTTACGGATTTAAGAAAGCTTGGTGAAAAGCTTGGAGCGGATGTGCCTTTTTGCATATCCGGGGGTACGGTTCTCGCCGAGGGGATCGGGGAGAAACTTAGTACGCTCCGGCC
>JANZZB010000124.1 GCA_026419635.1 Clostridiales bacterium
TATAAGAGACAGCCTCCATACTGCACAATTGCCTTTGGGTCGGTAAGTTCAATGATTTCAGGAGCCGTTTTTCCGCTCTTAAGTTTTTCATTATAGGTTTTTCTCGCCATTTTTCGCCACTCCTTACTATAACTGTTATCTAAATTATATAGCTTGTCGAAAAAGTAATTCAGGGGATTGTTAAGGGGTCGAAGCCCCTTAATGTAAGATTAGTCCGCAGGCGGACATGCGCCGACGGAGGACACACTGGACAAAAACCGAAGGTTTTGTCCGCCCCGAGGGGAAGGTCGAGGGGGAATTGGATTCCCTCTCGAAAGTCTGTCTATTTTATCGACAGACTCAATTATATCATAAAGGGAAATATTTACTTACATTCGTTTTTCCACAGTTATGTTTCAGAATCGTTCATTTTTTTATAAGCATTAAATAAAATAGCCTCTCGTAAACGAACGAGAAGGGTTATTGAAAATTTCGTATCCTGTGTAGCAGGGAACGTCCTGCTCTTTATGGCATATCATAATAGTAAAATAAATTAATTTTCTGAAGATCATGTTAAAACCCCAATAATCTCTGATATGTCTATAAACATGCAGTAAAACGGAGGATTTTTAAGCTATTCGCCGAATATCCTAAAAAAATCGAAAATTTTACATTATTTTTCTTGATTTCTGTTATTTTTGTATTATAATACAACTGAAATGAATAATCCTCGGTAGGTGAGGCTACCGCAAGGATATGGATTGCTGCCGCGGAGGTCTGGAGACAGCCCGAGAAGGTTAACAGGATATGTCGAAAAACAAGGCATAACCTAACGCAATTTCACCGCCTTGCAGAGCTAAAACTTGAACGGGACTATAGGGGTAACTACGCCTTTGCCAGTTCAAGTTCGGCAAAGGTTTTTTATTTGCCGTTAAACCGGACGATAAGGGGGAATACTGGAATGGATATCGACCCTAGCAATCGAAGTTTGAGCCAAAATTTCATATGGAGGGACTATATTTGAAAGGTCGGTAAATTTCCGATTTTTTGATTGATATATCATCCCTCCAATTTAAGAATGGAGGGATTTTTTTGTTTGTCGTTTCCACTTTTTATCTTAGCCGTGTGTTGCAAAAAAAAGTGTACTCTGAATCCGGTAAAGTAATCGGAAAAATCAACGATCTTATTGTTGACGTCGGCTATAAGAAACCAAAAGTAATCGCACTTAAAATAAAAAAAGGCCGTGAAACCAAGTTAATAGATTATTCCGGCATTTCGGTTACCAAAGAAAACGGACAATACGTATTTCGGCTAAACGGCCCGGCTAAAACACTTTCAGGACTTAATAATAATACGTTATACCTAAAAAGCTATGTCCTTGACAGGCAGCTTGTTGATATTAACGGAAAAAAACTTGTCCGTGTAAACGATGTTCGTTTCGCATTGGTGACAACCGGTACCTTTTTAATGGCTGTTGACGTTGGACTGGAAGGTCTTCTTAGAAGACTCGGGATTGCCAAACCCATAAAACGCATATTAAACCTTTTCCATAAATCCCTTCCGACAAAATTGATTCTTTGGGACGAAGTGGAAACCGTCGATTTTGGAAATACCGGAATCAGGCTTTCGTCCGTCTACTCTAAACTGGAAACCCTCCATGCGTCTGATCTTGCCGATATCATCGAAGACATGGATGCAAAAATCCAGGCTGAGTTCTTCGCTTCCCTTAACGAGGAGCGAGCCGCCGATGTTCTGGAAGAAATGGAAGAAGAGGCCCAGATTAACGTAATTGAAAGATTGCCGGTTGAAAAGGCCGCGGATGTTCTTGAAAAGATGCCTTCCGATGAAGCGGCGGACGTTTTAGAGGCGATTTCCGATGAAAAAGCGGAGAAGCTTTTATCCGAAATGGACAGCGAGTCTTCAAAAGAAGTCCGTGAGTTAATGGAATACGATGAAGACGAAGTCGGGAGCATTATGGCAACAGACTATTTGTCGTTTGGCAAAGATTTGACTGTAGACGACACGATTTCAGAACTTCGAAAACTCAAACCGGAGCCGGATTCCATCTACTACCTTTACGTTGTTGATGAAAACGGCAAGTTGATTTCGACAATCTCATTAAGAGATTTGATTGTAGCAGACCCCGGAATCCGGCTTGACGATATTATGAGTAAAAAAATTATTTATCTGTATGATACAGACCACATCAATACGGTCAGCGAAATTGTCGCCAAGTACAGCCTTCTCGCTGTTCCGGTTGTAGATAAAGATATGGTGCTTCAAGGCATTGTTATCATTGATGACGTTGTTTACACACTTCTGAAGACCCATAAAAAAAGAGGTTAAAGAGGTGTGCTGCAAATGACGAAAAAAACCAGAAAACGTAATTTTACAAGAAATTTCTTTATATTTTTATCAATATTAGGTCCGGGGATTATCACCGGAAGCGTCGATAACGACGTTGGAGGTATTACCACCTATTCTGTCGCGGGCGCGACTTACGGAAACAAGTTGATCTGGACACTGATTCCGGCGTTTGTGGTTCTTTTTATTGTCCAGGAAATGAACGCCAGAATGGGGCTTGTCACAGGAAAAGGCCTTGCAGACCTTATCAGAGAAAATGCGGGAGTCAAAATTACTTTCTTTATTTTTATCTTTCTGTTAGGTGCCGACATATTAAATACGACAACGGAATTTGCCGGTATCGCGGGCAGTATGCAGATTTTTCATGTCAGTAAATATATTGCCGTACCTATTATCGCTTTTTTGATTTGGTTTTTGGTGGTCAGGGGTACCTATCGCTCCGCCGAAAAAATATTTCTCGCCTTCAGCGCATGTCTTTTGATTTATGTCGTTGCCGCGTTCCTTGGACGCCCGGACTGGTCTGCTGTTGGGCAAAGCGTCCTCCATCCCGACGTCACCTTTGATTTTAGTTATATTGCAATGGTTATATCTCTTATTGGTACAACAATTGCACCGTGGATGCAGTTCTATATGCAATCCTCCGTTATTGAAAAGGGACTCAAAATAAAAGACTATCGTTTTACCCTGATTGATATTTTAGTCGGCTGTATCGCAACCATCGCTGTTGCATTCTTTATTGTTGTAGCATGTTCCTCCACTCTTTTCGTAAACGGTGTCGGAACACAGATCAATGATGCGAAAGATGCAGCGCTTGCTTTGGAACCACTTGCAGGTCCGCTTGCATCCCAGGTTTTCGGTTTCGGTCTGTTTATTGCAGCAATATTCTCTGCAACCATTCTTCCTGTGGCAACCGCGTTTTATGTCTGTGAAGCATTCGGATTTGAGGCTGGAATTGATAAGAGCTGGAAAGAAGCACCGCAATTTTACTGGCTTTACACGGCAATTATCATTATAGGCGCGGGTATTATTTTAATTCCAAACGCCCCCCTGATTAAGATTTCTGTCTGGTCGCAGACGATAAACGGTATTCTTTTGCCGGTCGTTTTGATCTGTATGATGATTATCGTTAATAAAAAAGAAGTGATGGGTGAGTATACAAACAAACCGATTGTGAACATTATCGGGTGGTTTACAATTGCTATTCTTGTATTGCTCTCATTATTCCTTTTGATTTCATCTTTTATTTGAAAAAAAACAGAAAACATGCCATTAACAAACAAAGCCGGCTGGAATCAGCCGGCTTTTAATATGTTCGGAATGCATATTTTATAAATTGCCTTTTTAGTCAGAAAGCCCGCAGGAATATCCTGCGGGCTTTCGATTGTTATTTGTTTTCAAGTCCAAACTTTTTCTTGAATCGGTCAACGCGTCCGCCGGTATCGACCAGCTTCTGCTTTCCGGTAAAGAAGGGATGGCATTTCGAGCAGATTTCAACACGGATGTCCTTTTTGGTAGAGCCGGTTTCAATAACCTCTCCGCAGGCACATCTGATCGTTGTCTGCTGATAGTTCGGATGAAGTCCCTCTTTCATTTCGCTTTCACCTCTTTTACCCTGCTGTACAGTCTTAAAAGATGTTATCATAACTAAAATTAAAATGCAATACCTTTTTTCGCTTGTCCGGCAAAATTGACTGTCTCTCCGGTGATGAATTCGTGCTGTATTTCGTAGCCAAACTCTCAGTACCGATTGACAGCGCTCGATCTGAAGTTTTCTACCGTTACTAGTCTTTTCGTTCTACCGATATCGCTGCATCACGGTCGAAGAACCAAAGAACCGTTTCCTTAACCCGTTTGCCGGTAATCCGATGCATTGCGTACGCATATGCTTCAATCTGTTTTTGATAGCGCTCCGCAATCGTCAGCACATCCCGATTCTTTAACCTGTCGGTCTTAAAATCAAGAACGACAAGTTCCCCATCCTCCTCGAACATACAGTCGATCACACCTTGCAGCAAAAACTCGCTGTCGTCGTTCTCATCAAGTGAGATTTCAAATAGTTCATCCTGTTTAATCAAAATGGAAAACCGAAATTCACGCCGGACACAATCGGACTGCATCAGCCTGCGTCCTATACTCGAGCGGAAAAAGGCCATTATTTTCCCAGGATCAACCGCGTCTTTTTGCGCCTTAGACAGAAATCTTTTCTGTTCGAGCCTGTTTAACTCTTCTTTTATATCTTCTAGGGTATTAAAGCGTGAAAAGTCGATAAACTGCATCACTAAATGATGGGCAATACCGCGTTCTGTCCTGCTAAGCGGACGGTCGCCATCTAAGAAATCCGGTTTTGGCACTAGTCGAAAACCGCTCTCTTCATAATCGGGCGTATC